>DATIRX010000230.1:0-10815 GCA_035469225.1 Bryobacteraceae bacterium | reverse complement strand
CGTCGCCACATCTCAAGATAGCGATTGGGGCGTCACGCAAGGCCTAGCAGCGCCGTTGGATCTTAACCTTTTTGCAGGTGTTGCAGTGGAAAACAGGAGAGAAAGTCGCTTCGCACAACTCTCGCGATGGCGGGGATCGCCGATTATGTTTGTCCTGCGTTGCGCCTGGCCTCGCTGAGCGCGTCCTGGGCGAACTCACGCCAGCCCTTTCCTCTAACACGGGTGATCCCTAGGAGTATTGCGGCTACAAGCAGATAAAGCGCGACGGGAAACACGCCTGACTCCCCAAGGATGCGCTCGTCACCCGCGCCTAGCGCCTTCGGCACGAGCACTTGCGAGACAGCATTGTGAAAGGCGTGGAACCATGCTGCAACCCAGATTGTCCTCCACCGATAGGTCGCCCATGTCCAGACTGGTGTCGCCCCTAACCCCAACCCAAATAGGAGCGCGATGGAAATCGCCCACGAGCCATGGGCGAGATACCCAGCCACCATGATGAGCGGCATGTGAAAGAGAGTCTCCAGCGCGATGACCCAGAGCAGTGAGCCTCGAACGCCCATTTCATCCAAGCGCGGTTGCAAATAGCCCCGCCAGCCAATCTCCTCACCGAGACCTCCGACTAAGTCGAACGCGGCGACCAGTGGCAGATTCACCGCAACATTGATTGCTAGAGCGATGCCTCGCCAGACGGGAGTCGCGCGTGGTACTCCCGTCAACCAGGAGAGTCCGTACGCCCCGAGGTAGATCACGCTAACGGTCGCCAGCGGGATCTACAGATGGTTTTGCAAGATCCACAACCCCAGCAACAAGCGACTGGAACCTAATGGGGGTTTTGGGGGGTTGTGTTTTTGTAAGTGGTTGCGGGGGTAGGATTTGAACCTACGACCTTTGGGTTATGAGCCCAACGAGCTACCAGACTGCTCCACCCCGCACACTCATGGTAGCGTAGGTTCTCCCAAGCGTCAAATTTCGCGCGAGATATCTCACTGGTTTTCTGACGAGCCGGTGCTATGATGGCACCCATGCCCCGCGCGACTGGATGGGTCTTGTGCGCACTCCTGCCGATACTGGCCGCCTCCTGCGGATCGCAGCCAGGCGATCCCAATGCTTTGCCGTCCTGGATCGCTGCGTACCCCGGAGCCTCTCCTCAAGCCGCAGGGTCCACCAAGACGCCGAATGGTCTGCAGCGCGATTTCACCTTCAAGACCACCGACGATGCCGAGAAGATCCTCGGTTTTTACCAGCGCCAGCTCATGCAGAGCGGACTCCATATGGAGGCGCGCGGCGGAGGCGAATACGGCGGGATGCTGACAGCGGCAGACGATTCCCGCAAGCGCGGCGTGACCATCAACATCCGCGCCGAAAAAGGCGCCTCCGACGTCACCATCACCGTGATCGAAAAGTAACGTGTTCTCATCGCGCCTGAACTGGAGCCTGCCGCGGAATCGCCTGTCTGCCCTTCTGGCCGAAAAACGCCACTCTGGCGCTCGGGTACTCGATCTCACCGAGTCCAACCCCACTCGCGCCGGGCTCGATTACCCTCAGGCAGAAATCCTGGCCAGCCTGACGGATGCGAGAGCCTTGCGCTACGATCCGTCCCCTGACGGGCTGCGCGCGGCCCGTGAAGCGGTGGCCGGGTATTATCGCGCTGGAGGGCTTTCGATCGGGCCCGCCCGCGTCCTGTTAACTGCCAGCACCAGTGAAGCGTACGCGTATCTCTTCAAGCTCCTGGCGAATCCCGGCGATGAGATTCTCGCGCCACGGCCTTCCTACCCGCTATTTGAGTTTCTGGCTGGTCTCGAATCGGTGCACATCCGCCAGTATCCCCTGCGATACGACGGGGTCTGGCACGTCGATTTCGAGGCACTGGAACAGTCCATCACGTCCCGCACGCGCGCCATCGTGGCCGTGAACCCCAACAATCCGACGGGATCATTTCTGAAACGCGTCGAGCTGGAGCGCCTGGAAGCGCTGGCCGTGCGGCATAACCTCGCGATTCTGTCGGACGAGGTTTTTCGCGACTATGCGCTCGTCGAAGACGCCGAGCGGGTATCGACGCTTGCAGGCCCGCGCCAGGCCCTGACCTTCTCAATGAGCGGCCTCTCCAAGATCGCGGGAATGCCGCAGATGAAAGCAGGCTGGATGGTCGCCAGCGGGCCGGGCAGCGATGAAGCGCTGGAGGCTCTGGAATTGATCGCCGACACCTATCTCTCGGTCTCCACGCCGGTCCAGGTTGCCCTCCCGCGCCTGCTCGCGCTCTCCGGAGGCATTACGGAGCAGATTCGCCAACGCACCGCCGCGAACCTGGATCACCTGCGCCAGGCAACCCGAAACTCCGCGGCGACGCTTCTGCGCGTGGAAGGCGGATGGTACGCCGTGCTGCAAATCCCGCGAACCCGCACCGAAGAGGAGTGGACTCTGAAGCTGCTGGGGGAGTGCGAGGTTCTGGTCCAGCCCGGGTTCTTCTACGATTTCGAGTCGGAGGCGTTCCTGGTGCTGAGCCTGCTGACCGGGCCCGCCACGTTTGCCGAAGGCGTGGCCCGCGTACTGAGCATCATATAATCGCTGGATATGGCGATCCGGCGCATTTCACTCGCGATGTTGGTCCTCGCGCTGATGCTCTCCGGAACCCAGCGGTCCCAAATCGCGGCGCAGGGCAGGTTCCTGCTCACCATCGACAACATCATGCGCGGGCCCGAGCTGTACGGCTATCCGCCCCAGGACGTGCGCTGGTCGGGCGATAACCGGCGCATCTATTTCCAGTGGAAGCAGGCCAGCGATCCTTACGACAAGCCGCCGGATACGTGGATGATTCCGCGCGAGAGCGGTTATCCGCGCAAGCTCAGCGATGAGGATGCGAACCTCGCGCCTCCGGCTGCCGGCAGCACCACTCGCGACCGAAAGCGCACGGTTTACGTCCGCGATGGCGACGTGTTCCTTTACGATTTCACGACCGACCAGGTCCGGCAGCTCACCAAGACCGTGGACCCCGAGAAAGATCCGAGCTTTACGCAGGATGAACAGCGCGTGGCCTTCACGCGTTCCGGCAATCTGTACGTTCTGGATCTCAATGGCGGGCTCCTTCAGATGACCGATATCAAGCCGCCGCCTGCGGAAAAGCCCGCCGAAAAGGGTCCGGAAACGAGTCAGGAGTTTCTGAAGAAGCAGGAGAAGGAATTGCTCACCGCGGTGCGCGACCGCGTTCGCCTGAAGGACGCCGAGGAAGCCCGGAAGAAGCGCGAGAATCCTCGCAAACCGTTCGAGCTCGCGGAGCGGCAGACCGTCAAGAGTCTGGAACTGTGCCCCGGCGAGAAGTGCGTCATCGCCCTGATCGAAGAAGGCCCCAAGGGCGACAAGCCCGAAAATATTCCGAACTACGTAAACGAATCCGGCTACACCGAGGAGATCAAGGGGCGGACCAACGTCGGCGATCCTCAGGAACGGACACGGGTCGCAATTCTGGATGCAATCACCGGCGAAAACCAGTGGGCCGATCCGGGGCTCGGTGACCGCCAGGTGAGCCTCGACCTGCCCTTCCTCAACGAGCAAGGCACCCGCGCGGCGATGGTGGTGCGGTCGCTGGATAACAAGGATCGCTGGATTCAACTACTCGACACGGCATCCGCCAGGACCACGACTCTCTTTCATGAACATGACGACGCCTGGCTGGATGGTCCGGGCTATGAAACCGTCGGCTGGCTGAAGAACGGCGAGGAAGTCTATTTCGAAAGCGAACAGGATGGCTGGGACCATCTGTATAAGGTTTCGGCGCTGGGTGGCGACCCCCAGCAGCTCACGTCCGGCAGGTTCGAGGTCACAGACGTTAAACTTTCGCAGGATGGATCGAAATTCTATCTCACCACCAGCGAGGGCGGGGCTCCCGAGCGCCATTTCTATTCGATGAGCGTAAACGGCGGTCCTCGCACGCGGATCACCACGGATGCGGGGAATCACAAGGTGACTCTTTCGCGCGACGAGAAGTATCTGGCGGACGTTTACTCTTACGTCAACCGTCCGCCCGAGCTGTATACGGGCGAGAATCGTCCCGGCGCCAAGACAGAAAAACGCACCGATTCACCCTCCAAAGACTTTTGGGAGTATCCCTGGCTGGATGCGCCCATCGTACAGGTTCCCGCACGCGATGGCGCGATGATTCCCGCGCGCGTCTTCAAACCGGCGAATTACCAGCGCGGCGGACCGGCGGTCATCTTCGTTCACGGCGCGGGCTATTTGCAGAACGTCCACAAGTACTGGTCGCCGAACTATCCGCGCGAATACTTGTTCCATCACTTCCTGATGGCGCACGGCTACATGGTGCTGGACCTGGACTATCGCGCTTCTTCCGGATACGGCCGCGACTGGCGCACGGCTATTTACCGGCACATGGGCGGCAAGGATCTGGAAGATAACGTCGACGGGGCGAAGTGGCTGATCGCGCAGGGCGCCGATCCCACGCGCATCGGCATCTACGGCGGCAGTTACGGCGGATTCATCACTCTGATGGCGATGTTTACTTCGCCCGGCACGTTCGCCGCCGGTGCGGCGCTGCGTCCCGTAACCGACTGGGCGCACTACAATCACGGCTATACATCCAACATTCTCAACACGCCGCAAGCGGATGCGGAGGCGTTCCGTCAATCCTCGCCGATCTATTTCGCGGAAGGATTAAAGGGCGCGCTGCTGATCTGCCACGGCATGGTGGACACCAACGTGTTCTTCCAGGACACCGTTCGCCTGGTCGAGCGTTTAGTGGAGTTGCGCAAGGAGAATTGGTCCGTGGCGATGTACCCGGTGGAGAATCACGGCTTCGTCCGGCCGGAGAGCTGGGCGGACGAATACAAGCGCATTTTCAAACTCTTCGAGGACAACTTACACCCGGCTCCCGCCCGAGCACAATAGCACCTCGCCCGTCACGTAGTCCGACAGCGGCGAACAGAAGAACACCACCGGCCCCGCGGCCTCCTCCGGAGTTCCGAACCTGCCCAGAGGATTCTGCGCCCGCAACGCCTCGCGCACGGCATCCTGCACGCCGACCTTGATTTGACGGCCCTGGACCTCGATCTCGCCTCCCAGGGGCTGCGTCAGGCGCGTTTCGATGAACCCGAACCCGACGGCGTTCACGTTAACGTTGTAGCGTCCCCATTCCTTCGCCATCACTTTCGTCAGCCCGATGATGCCCGCTTTGCCCGATCCATAACCCGCCTGCCCTGCGATGCCGTCCATGCCGGAAATGGAGGTGATGTTCACCACCTTGCGCATGACCCGGCGGCCTTCGGCGATTTCCTTCCGGGCCGTTTCGCGGATCCAGGCGGACGCAGCGCGCAGCACGCGAAACGGCGCCACCATATGGATGTCCAGCATCGCCTGGAACTGTTCGTCGGTGGTCTTTTGGATCACGTTGTCCCAGGTATAGCCGGCGTTGTTCACAATGATGTCCATCGATCCGAATCCCGCCAGCGTCGCTTTCACCAGCTTGTCCGGAAAATCGGGCTGGGTCAGGTCTCCGGGCATGGCCTTGGCCGCGCCGCCGGCTTGATCGATCAGCATGCCGGTTTCCAAGACCACGTCGCGATCCAGATCGTTGAGCATGACCGCAGCGCCGGCCCCGGCCAGCTTGAGAGCGATCGCGCGTCCGATTCCCCGCCCTGCTCCGGTTACCAGCGCGGTGCGACCCTTCAGATCAATCACGGGCATCTGGCTTGCCCGGCTTCCTGGTGACCGGGAGGCGGAAAAAGATGGCGAACAGGAAAAACAGCAGCGATGGACTCCGCAGAATGACTTGCACCGATGCTCGCTCCAGCCTTAGATTGTATACGATGGCTGCAGATCAGGAAAGCGCAGTCCATGACCTGGAGCGGCCCTTCCTGCGCCGCTACGTACAGGCAGCCATCGAACAAGAATCCAGGTACCGCCTTGACACTCACGTAAGAAGGGAATATGCTTTCTCCCAATTGGGCGCTTCCGGGGAACGGACCCGCCTCTTTCTTGGGTGATGCTTGGGTGAGCGGTTTTTAACTCGAATCTTGACTTGAATCTGAACAGGGAGACGGATATGCGCTTTCTTTCGGTTATATTTTGTTTGCTAGCGACTATGTTCGCGGCATTCGCGCAAAGCGATCGCGGAACAATTACCGGGACAATTTCGGATCCGGCCGGCGCCGTGATTGCCAACGCGGCGATCGAAGCCAGGAACGTCGCCACGGGCGCCGTCTTCTCGGTCGCCAGTTCGGCGACGGGCAACTATACCATTGCCCAGTTACCGGCTGGCGGGTATCAGTTGACTGTCACCGTGGCGGGCTTCAAGAAGTTCGTCCGGGCGGGTTTGGTCGTCGAGGTCGCGGGCACCCTTCGCGTGGACGCGACGCTGGAGGTCGGATCGGCCGCGGAAAGCGTCACGGTCACGGAAGCCACGCCGCTGCTCAAGACCGAGGGCGGGGATATCAGCCACAACGTCTCCACCGAGTCCATGGATAATCTCCCCATTCTCACGCTGACGCCGGCCGCCGGTATCGGAACCGCGAACAGCCTGGGGAATATCCGGAACCCGCTGGCCGCCGTCGGGTTGTTGCCCGGCTCGCGGATAACCACGGATTCGGTCATGCGCATTAACGGGATGCCTTCCAACTCGCAAGCCATCAACATCGAAGGCCAGGACGCCACCAACGGATTCTTCAAGCAGCAAAACCAGATCAGCCAGGCGGGCATGGACGCGATCCAGGAGGTCGCCATCCAAACCAGCAATTCCACCGCCGAGTATGGGCAGGCAGGTGGCGGCTACTTCAACTACACCATGAAATCCGGCACCAACCAGTTGCACGCGAGTGCGTACGACTATTTTGTGAACGAAGCCTTTAATGCGGGGCTGCCTTTTACGGACGCCGGTTTTACCGCCACCCCGCTCAAGGCCGGACAGCACGTCCGCAACCCGATCCGGCAGAACGACTATGGCTTCACGGTAGGCGGGCCGATCCGCATACCCAAGGTCTACAACGGCCAGGACAAGAGCTTCTTCTTTTTCAACTTTGAACAGTTCCGACAGGCCGCTACCATCAGCAACACCATCGCCGTCGTGCCCACGGCGGCGCAACGAGCCGGGGATTTCAGCGCGGCCCTTGGCCAGTGCGCGACGGTCGCTCCCACCGTCGACCCCATCAACAGTTCCATTTGCCTCAACCAGGTCTTCGACCCGAATACCACACGGGCCGTGAACGGCATTACCGTGCGAGACCCCTTCCCGGGCAACAAGATCGAACTAACCCGGATAGATCCCACGGCGAAGATCATTCAGGACATGATTCCGCAAGCGAACAGGCCGGGTCTGTTCAACTACACTCCTCCGACCTACTCAAATTTCCGGCACACCACCATCCCCTCGTTCAAGATCGATCACAGCCTGAACGATAGGATGAAGCTGTCCGGTTACTATTCGGCGACCAAGACCTACTCGCCGCAGAACAACGGCTTCCCGCAGCCGTTTACCGCGACGCAGCCTCAGAATGCTCTGTCTCACACCGTGCGGCTGAACTGGGACTATAGCGCCACGCCGACCTTGCTGCTGCATTTGGGTGCGGGAATTCTGCGCACGTCCAACCCTCAGACTATCCCCGATTACGACCAGAAGCCGCTATTTCCTCAAGGCCTTCCCTTTGCGGCTTCTTACTTCCCGTACTTAGCGGGTATGTACAGCACGCTGGGAGGCGGCTGGAACGGCGGCGGCGGATTCCCCGTCGGCAATACCAGCGCGGCATTCACTCTCACTCCGGAGGCCTACGATACCAAGCCGACGTTCAACGCCAGCGCGACCTGGGTCAAGGCCAACCACACCTTCAAGCTGGGCGCGACCGCCGTGTTTGAAGGGATTCAAAGCGTGAACGCCAGCCGCGCCAATGGACAATTCGGATATCTGCAGCAGCAGACCGCCGATCCGGCGCAGTTCGGCCAGCCTTTTTCGAACACGGCCAGCAGCGGCTTCGGATACGCCAGCTTTTTCCTCGGCCAGCCGAACAACGTGGCGTTAGCGATCGTGGCGCGTCCGCGCCTGGGCACACACTCCTACGGGATGTATATTCAGGACAACTGGAAGATCACGCGCAAATTGACTTTTGATTACGGTTTGCGCTGGGATTACGCCATCCTCTGGAAGGAACAATACGGCCGCATGCAAAGCGCCGCGTTCGACCAGCCGAACCTGGCGATCGGCGGGCGGAAGGGCACGGTTCAGTATGAGGCCACCTGCAAGTGCCATTTCTCTTCCGCCTACCCCTACGCCATTGGACCCCATCTTGGCCTGGCCTATCAAATCAACCCCAAGACGGTGTTCCGCGCGGGCGGGTCCATCTCCTACGGGTCTGTTTCGGATCAGGCCGGGCTGAACAGCAGCGCCGGGGACTTCTACAGCGTGGCCTCGCCGGGCTATGGAATTGCCGCGGGCCTCATGAAAGACGGGAATCCCTACGGTCCGGGCAACCGCTTTGGCAACAAGCCCGTCACTTGGCCGGACTTCGATCCGCTGTTCCCGTTCCCGGCGTCGCAATCGCCCCTGGTGGTCCCTCCGGCCTCACCGTTCGTCTCCATCGCTCCCAACGCCGGCCGTCTGCCGCGGATTTTCCAATGGAGCGTGGGCTTCCAGCGCGAAGTCATGCGCGACCTGGTGGTGGATGCTTCCTACGTAGGGAATCGCAGCGCGTGGTTTGTAGCGCCGCTGCTGTCCCCCCTGAACTACAACGCGCTTACGCCGGAGGTCTTGAAGTCGCGGTACAACATCGATATAACAAACCGGACGGACACGGCTCTCCTCAACACGCCCATCAGTTCGCCCCTGGTCACTGCCCGTTTCCCGTGGCTGGCCAATCCCAACAGCGTCTATCCGGGATTCCCCGTGCTGCAGCCTTTGAAGCAGGCGCTTCGGGATTACCCGCAGTGGAACGGCATCCCTCCTTTCCTGGGGCCGCCCAACGGCAATACCTGGTACGACTCGCTTCAGATCAAAGCGACCAAGCGCTATTCGCACGGCCTGAATGTGCAGCTGGCCTATGCCTGGCAGAAAGAGTTGACCAATGGCACCAATTCCAACACCTCCTACGTCACGCCCTCAGCGCCGTTGATTAACGACGTTTACAATAAATTGCTAAATAAGCAAATCTCCGGTTTCAGCCAGCCGCAAACATTGACCATCTCCTTCAACTACACCACCCCTAAGTTGCCGGGTGATCGCAACGCGCTCAAGGCGCTGTCTTGGGCCGTGCGGGACTGGACGTTCGGCGGAGTCTTGAGCTACCGCAGCGGCCAGATACTTCCCAGCCCGCCCTCCGCAAACAACCTTTTGGATAACCTGGCTCGTGGACCGGCGAACAATCCCGCCCTCTGGGGCGGCGGTTTCACGTTGCTGAACCGGGTGGCGGGCCAACCTCTGTTCACCGTGGATCCGAATTCTAAATTCGACCCAACCAAGACTCTCGTCCTGAATACCAACGCCTGGGTGGAACCGCCGTACGGCACGTTTGGAGCCTCAGCTCCTTACTTCAACGATTTCCGCTGGCAGCGGCAGCCCTCCGAGAGCATCGCCTTCGGGCGCATGTTCCCGATCGGGAAAGAAGGGAAGTACCGCCTCCAGATCCGTGCGGAATTCCAGAACGTTCTCAATCGCACGTTTTACTCCCTGCCGTCGATTGGAGCGGCTTTTGCCAGTCCGACCGTTACCATCACCACGCCCACGGGCCGCGCGAACAGCTTGAGCGGGACCTCCGGCCTCTTGTCATCCGGCTTCGGGTATGTGAACTGGGTCAACGGCGGCTCCTTCAACGCTCTCGGCACTGGGGCGGCACCGCGAAGCGGCCAGCTCGTCGCGCGATTCCAGTTCTAGTTTTTCGGCGCGCCGGCCTCAAAAACCGGCGCGCTTCGCTATACTGACGAGCGCATGTCGAAACGCCCGCGCGTCTCCCCATCTGCGCCCGCCCAAGCCAATCCCGTAGAGGCGTCACCGCCCGCGAGGGAGCAGGACACCCGTCAGCTGGTTCCCCTCCTCATACTATTTGCGGGCAGCGGATGCGCGGCTCTCATTTACGAGATCGTCTGGTTTCAGCTGCTGGAGCTGGTGATCGGCTCCTCCGGCGTATCGCTGGGGCTGCTGCTGGCGGCCTACATGGGGGGCCTGTGCCTGGGAAGTGCGCTGCTTGGCCGGCTGGTCTCGCGCCTCTACCAACCACTCCGGGTGTACGCGTTATTGGAACTGGGAATCGCGATATTCGGTATTGCCGCGCTGTTCCTTACTCCTCTGGTCGGACGCGCCTACTTTGCAGGAGCGGTGTCGGGAACCGCCGGGCTGATCTTGCGGGGCGTGGTTGCGGCCGTGTGCCTTCTCCCGCCTACGTTCCTGATGGGCGCCTCGCTCCCGGCGATGTCCCGCTGGGTCGAAACCACCCCGAAGGGGATCTCCTGGCTAGGGTACCTGTACAGCGCCAATGTGGCAGGCGCAGTGACAGGCTGCCTGCTGGCTGGTTTTTACCTGCTCCGCTTCTACGACCTGGGCGTCGCGACGTACGTGGCCGCTGGAATCAACGTGGCGGTTGCGGGGCTGGCGTGGGCGCTGGCGCGTCGTTTTCCAAAAAAAGCGGCGCACCAGCCGACGGATGCCGCAGCAGCTCCTGCGCGCGTCCAGCGCGCACCCGGCGCCACGTGGATCTACGCTGCCATCGGCCTTTCGGGTCTGACGGCTCTGGGCGCGGAAGTGGTCTGGACACGGCTGCTATCGTTGCTGCTGGGCGGAACCGTCTACACGTTCTCCATTATTCTTGCGGTATTCCTGCTGGGCTTGTG
>DATIRX010000229.1:0-4343 GCA_035469225.1 Bryobacteraceae bacterium | reverse complement strand
CGATGGCCTTCGAGCTGCTCATGCCGTGGGAATCGTTCATCGCGATCTGAAACCCTCCAACCTGATGATTGTGGGCTCGCGCCTGGTCATCCTGGATTTTGGATTAGCTCGGCCGCTGGTAACTCAGGGGGATAGCACTCTGACGCATCCGGGAATGCTGATGGGCACGCTCGACTGGATGGCGCCGGAGCAATTGCTCGGTGAATACGATCAGCGCAGTGACCTGTACTCGGCCGCTCTCATCCTGCTGCAGGCCTGGAAGGGCAAGCTTTCGGAACACGAAAGCGGAGGATTGGCGGCCGCCTTGCGCCGCGCCACCGGCGATACGGACTTTCGAAAACTGCTGCCTGCGAACTTGCCGCCTGCGTGGCGATACGTGCTGCTGCGTTGTTTGGAGCGCGATCCGGCGCGCCGGCCGGCACGATCTCACGAGGTGCAGGACTTGCTTTCGAGACGCAGCAATCGCCTGTTCAAGACTCTGCGCAAGCTTGCCCTCCGGCGCTCCACAGGGCTCGCTGTGACCTCTGTAATATTGTTGGCCCTTGCCGTCCTCGTTTTCCGCTATCTAAGTCGTCCGGTATTGAATCCTGGTTCTTTGATCATGGTGGCTTCAACCATCGACGCGACGGGTGAAAACAGGTTCGACGGGATCACTTCAGTCCTGTGGGCGGATCTGGGGCAATCGTCCCGCTTTAACACTTGGGACAGCCAGCGCCTGGGCGAAGTTCTGCGTTCCATGCGCCGCGACACGCTCTCCTATCCGGAACCAAAGGACTGGCGGGAGATTGCTTTCCGCGAGAAAGCAGATTTACTGGTCTTCTCCACGGTGAGCCGGCTCGGCGACGGCTATACTCTGGCGATTCGCGCGGAAAAGATGGGCCAGAAGCCGCTGTCTTCCCTGCAGTCGTGGGAAAACAGCTGGCAAACCACCGGCGCCGACGGCCTGTTCGATGCGGAACATGAAGCGGCGCAATGGATCCGGTCGAAAGCGGGGGAGAGCGATCTATCCGTTTCCGCCAACAACCGCGTTCCTCAGGCCATCACCAGTTCAAGCTGGGAGGCCCTGGAGCTGTATCAGGAGGCTCAGAAATCCAGCATGGCCGGGCGTTCCACGCAAGCCATCCCCCTGCTTCAGCGGGCGGTCCAGATTGATCCCCAGTTTGCCATGGGCCTGATGCGGCTGGGAGACATACTGAATGCACAATATAAGAGCGAAGAGGGATTCGCCTTCTGGCGCCAGGCCATCGAACTAGCCCATACCCAACACCTCTCTGAGCGCGAGAGCCTGAACATCGAAAGCCGCTATGCGATTGAAATCCAGGACTTTAAGACCGCTCAGCCGGTGTTAAGGGACTGGATCAGAAAATTTCCGAACGACTTACTGCCGCAGCAGCTCCTGGCCTCCTCGCTGAACGCCGTGGGGCAGTACGAGAACGCTATCCAACTCGCTCGTGACACTCAGACGAAGTTCGGACCGTCCGTCTTTGGAACTTCCATCGTGATCCGCGCGCTGGCCGCAAAGAACCGCATTTCCGAGATCGAGCCGGAAATCCAGGTCCTCGATAGACTGTCAGCCAACACCTTGGCCATGCAGTTTAGAGCTGTAATTGCCGCCCTGCAGGGCAACCACGAATCGGCGTCCCGCCTGTTCGAAGAACTGATCGCGAAGAGTCAAGGTCTGGATCGTTCTCGCGCAATCGACTGGCTGGCGATCCTGAAAGCCGACTCCGGGAGGCTGGAGGAGGCCCGCACGATTCTCAGCAGCGCGATCGACATGGACCGGGAAGCCGGCGAGGATGGCTTTGCGTCTCAAAAGATGGTCGCGCTGGCATTCGTGGAAAGGCTAGCCGGAAATCCCAAGCTGGCGCGCGCGTGGATCCTGCAGGCTGCGGATCTCAGACCCTCTCCCCAGGTCATTGTGGAAGCCGTCACCCTTCTGGCCCGTGACGGTTTTGTCGACGACGCCACACGGGTCATGAAGATGTTCCCTAAGGGCCAGGGCCCCCGATTCGATGTCGCCAGCGGTCGCATGCGCGGAGAGATCCTGGCGGCGTCCGGCAATCTTCTCCAGGCTGTGGAAGTACTGGAACGCGCCGCACGCAACGAACAAGGCCACGGACCCAAGGAGTATCTGGCAAGGGTCCTCGAAATGAACGGGGAAAAGGAACGCGCGCAGCTGCTCTACCGGGGAATTGCTGCCTCACCATGGATGATTTGGGGATCGTCCGAGGACGATTGGCCCGGCGCATTTCTGGCGAAAAAGCACCAACAGCAGATGAAAGGGAAATAGAGTGAATCAAAACTACGGAACCACTGGGATCAAGCACGCGTTTGCGATGCTGCTTATGATGGCGCTGGAAGATGAGAATCACCAGCACCTGAATATTTCCTACGTCTCAACGACGACCACGCCTCCGGAAGTCAGCGTCGGCTCGGAAGCAAAATGGCTGCGCGACCTGATTCTGATAGTCGATCCGAAGGTTTACGAGCAGATCCGCAAGATTCTGAATGGAAGCATCGCTGTCCCTGGTGGCGTAGTAGACAGGCAGCTTTTCGAGGATACCGCTAAGAACATCAGCCTGATCCTCCGGGGAGTGTCTGAAAGCTATCACGCCGAGTACGCCGTTACGGCGGCCGACGGTTTGACTCTGTGGGATCCCGCTTGTTATCCGCATCCCTCCTGCTGGAGAATGCGCGAAGCGGTCGGCGCTCTGCTGGCCTGAGGCAGTGCCTCGCATGCTGCGCCGCCGGTTGTCGAGCGTACTGCCGGCGGCGCTCATCGCGCTGAGCGTGGCGGCCCGCACGTTCTCCCAGCAGACACACCCGGAAAGGGCACGCCAGACCTCCTGGAAGCTGGCAGAGAACGCCATCCGGCCAAGCGGATCGCGTCCGGACATACCGGAATTCGTAAACTGGCCCACGGCTCGGGAAATCTACCCGTGTGAACGCCAGCCCCCGAAACAGGTTACCGCGCAGAACCTGCTGGACGAGAGTTTTCACTACAACCTGACGACGGCGGCCAGATTATGCGGCCCGCTCTCCCGCGCCCCCGGAGCCCCTCCCATGGATCGCGCGCTCAGCTTTTGGACCGGCTCCACCCCCCAACCGCAGGCGATGGACCCGCCGTTCCCATCCGGCGCCCAGCTGAGCGCCGCCTTTTGGAACCCGGTTCGCCTGCCGAAGGATCCCGGCCAGGGCAAGATCGTGGAGCTGCCGGTGCGTTCCGGAAACCAGACGATCACCCGCAGGATCCGGATCACCATACCCGAACAGATGCGTGCAGGCTCCGCGCAATGTGGCCCGCCCACCGGTCAGGGCCAGCCCGGTGCAGCGGGGGTGAAGGACGTTTCTCTCGAGAATTTCTTCTGGGTGCGGCTCGGTCCCGGCGAACGCTACAACGGTGCATCCTGTGGCGATTTCGCCGTACTGGTCGCGTTTCATCTGGTCCACAAAGACCGGGGGAATTGGCTGTGGACCACGTTTTGGTGGGACCCGGAATCGCAGGACTTCGGAGCCGGCCGTCCGCGCGACTTTAAAGGTGCCGGAGACAATCCGCGCGTGTGGGCCAATTACGCCATGGATGCCTCGTACGACTCAACCGCTACCATCTTTAACCCCTGGCGCATCGAGGAACGGGGGACCAACTGCGCCCTGTGTCACGCCAAGGTCACTGTCTATCCTGATGAAAACGCCACAGATCGAATCTCGTTCGATTCCGTCACCACGGCCCGGGCCCATTTCAAGTAACTCTTTCGCAAGATTCGTGTCCCCTTTGGAGTCGCGTTCCCGCTATCTGATAAACGCTGAGGAGTCGCCACTCGATATGCGCATGCCAGACGGACGCGGTCAGGTTGTTGTGATTCCTATCCGGCCAAGCCTGGAGAAGCCGCCAAAACGGTCAAATGCCAGGGTTCCTGCCGGCGGGAACCCGCGCCAGGTCCTCGATGAACTTCATTCGGACTTGCGATGCATCGAAACCGCCATCCGGATTCTGGAAGGCTTGGCCGCCAAGGAAGAAGCGAAATTGCGCCAGCAGCGTAAGATCAGCGTCTAACTCACCCACATCAACTGCCGAGCAGGGTGCCCGCCTGGATGCCACCCGCCTGCGCAAGTTCTCCGCCGGCTAGTTTCTTACCATCTTCGAACTTGGCCTTCAGGACTTCGATCAGGCCTCCCTGGGCGACTACCTTGAAACTCGGCGCCGTGACGTCGGTGACTTCGCCGATCTTCCCCGGCACGTCTGCAAAACGCCGGAACAGGATCTTGCGGGCGTCGAAAATCTGGAGCTTCTTGCCATGGAGCGTGGTCCACGCTCCCGGCGCAGGATTGGCTCCCCGCACCAG
>DATIRX010000228.1:0-2295 GCA_035469225.1 Bryobacteraceae bacterium | reverse complement strand
CAAATGAAACCGCAAGAGCGGGCCGACCGGCTGCGGACGTTTCAACGCGAGCTGGCCGAACTGGAGCGTGAAGGGGCCCTGGAGCTCACCCCCGAGCAGCGCTCGCGTCTGGACGCTCACATCGAAAGCACGCTAGCCAAGCTGGCATCGCAGTTCGATGTCGACACCAGCGAATCCCAACGCCAGATTTCCTGGGGGATGAAGATCGCATCTGCGCTGGGAGGCATTGCTCTGTGCGCGGCGGTGGTTCTGTTTCTGGCCCGATACATGGGCTACTGGTCGACGCCGCTCCAGGTGACCGTGCTGATTGCCATTCCCCTGCTGCTCACACTGGCCGCCAAGTTCGCAGCGCGCCGTGAACAGACCCTGTATTACACGGCGCTGATCAGCATCGTGGCCTTCGCCGCCTTCGTCGCGAATTTATCCATGCTGGGATCGATCTTCAACATGGCTCCCACACCCAATGCGCTGGCGGTGTGGGGACTGTTCGGACTGGCTCTGGCCTATCACTTCGGGATTCGGCTGGTCCTGGCGGCGGGGCTGGTTTCCATCATGGGCTGGCTAACGGCGACCACCAACTCATGGCGCGGCTGGTGGTGGGTGGAATTCGAGCAGCGTCCTGAAGAATTGATGCTCGCAGGTTTGGCGCTCGCGCTGGTTCCGCTTGTGATCCGGCATGTCCGCTGGCCGGATTTCCCGCCCGTCTTCCGGCTGGTGGGCTTGATCGCGTTCTTCATGACCATGCTGTTCCTTTCAGCGCAGGGACAGCGAAGCTACTTGCCGATGGACGACAAAGCCATCGAGCATTTCTATCAGATGTCCGGCGTGGTGGCCGCGGCGGCCGCCGTATGGATCGGAATCCGCCGGAATTGGAGCGGAGTGGTGAACGTGGGAACGGCCTTCTTCACCATCTTCCTGTTCTTCCGGCTGATCGACTGGTGGTGGGACTGGATGCCCAAGTATCTCTTCTTCCTGCTGATCGGCATGGTGGCGCTGGGACTGGTGGCGGTGTTCAAGCGGCTGAGAGTCCGAATGAGGGTTCCCGCGTGAAACCGTTCCTGCTGGCGGCGATCGCCATCCTGGTACTCTCGAACGCCTTCGTGCTGGCGCACGTGGCGATGAACCGGTCCGGCGAGCCGGATTCCGAGATGACCCTAACCGCGCGTGAGCTGCAATACTACGGCAGTCGCAACGAAGAGAGCGGCGTGCTCCTGATGCTGCGCTGGACAAACACCGCGCCCGAGTATCCGCCGGGACTCCCCAGGGATGCCGCCGGCTGGTTCGATCAGAAGAAGCTTGAAGAACTCGGCTTCGATCTGAGTGTTCCCGCGGGTTCGCCCAAAGCCGCGCGCTTCTATGAGAATCTTCGCTCGCGCGAGGTCTTCGTCGCTCTTGAGTACGAAGGCCCCGCCTGGGAAGCATGGCTGAAGGACCGGGAACCGCGACTCGAAACCGAGACCAGCTACGGTCCTCAAGTCTCGCTAGCGGATCGTCTCGGAATCGAGAGCCAGACGACGCCCCGCCTGGTGACGATCGATGTCGCGCGCGATCCGGCTGAGCTGCGCCGGAAGTATCCCGATCGCAAGCGTGTGATGATCCTGCAGGCTCTGGTGCGGGTGAAGCTGGAGCCGGAGCACCGCCCCTCCGTGGGCGCGCCTTTGCGGCCGGCGTACCTCCGGGGCGCGATCACCAGGCTCGCGATCGAATCCATCAATGTTCCCCAGCCTCTAAGCCGCCGCCTCGAGGGGCAATCGTATTTGCCCTGGACGTATGACGGCAAACAGGTCAAGATCAACCCGCCGCCTTACGCCGCAACGCTCCGCGTCGGCTCGAAGTATGAGCCCTGGGTCATGGATGTAGAGCTGTTACGGTAACGCGAACGCCACCACTGCTCCGCCGATTACACCGGCCACATACTGCTTGCCGTTCTTGCCCGTATACGTCATCGGATTCGCGCCCAGGTTGGAGTCCAGTTTCACTTCCCAGAGCTGCTTGCCGGTCTTCGAGTCGAACGCCCGGAAGCGTGAATCACTGGAAGGTGTGAACAGCAGACCGCCCGCCGTGGCCGTCGGTCCAGCGCCGTTCACGGCGCCAACATTCTGCTTGCCCTCGGGGAGCCGTTCGTTGATGCCCAGCACCACCTGCCAGGCGATATCGCCCGTGTTGGCGTTGATTGCGTAGAGGCGACCCCATGGTGGTTTGTTGCACGGGAAGCCGCCCGCGGTGAAGCCGCTGTACGGACCCGGCCCCGAGATACTTCCCCGATCGTAGGGCTGTGGGGATCCGGTGCCGCTG
>DATIRX010000227.1:0-3096 GCA_035469225.1 Bryobacteraceae bacterium | reverse complement strand
GGAGGAATCTGCGAAAGAGATGCCATAACTGGCCACCCGCGAAGCGGGCAGTGGGGCGGGCGGGATAAAAAATGGTTCCAAGTGACCCTCCGGCAGTTTGCTCCCCGACCGGCATGCGCAGTCGGAACGTGGCATCCGGATCTGGCGAAACGTGAGCCCCTTGCTCCCCGCCGCTGGTTTTAGCCAGCTGCGGATCAGTGCGCAGGTGCGCGTCTGCTTCCATTTCCGGTAGAAGCCCGCTTCTCGATGCGGCCTTTCGCTCTACAGCTTCGAGGATTGGCCTCACGACCGACCCCCGTAACTGCGTCAACGCTCCCGGCCTACATCTTCGAAACGATCCTCAGACCTGACCCGGCCCGTTCGGTCGCCGCACTCCCGCCCCTGCCCGGCTTTTTACGACCTCGCAGGGCGCGATCTACGCGCGGAACCCGTTGCCTGACCCGATCTCAGGACTCATGATTCGTCTGTGAACTATTGGCTCCCCTCCAGGATCTCTCGATCCTTCGGGATCAAAACCACAGCCCTCGGTGAACCACGAAGCTTGCCTTTGCAGGTTGCCCGATCTTCCTTCGCTCCCCGCAGCGCCGCAAGAACTTTAGTAATCACTTGCGCTACGGATCATCGTTCCGGATCCGCTACTTCCCGCCAGGCTCACTGTCCTTCGAACCTCTTGGAACCACAGTCATCATGCTCCCACGGATGCGCCGCCGTCAATGGAAAAATGCAGCTTTCCTCAAATAAATAAGTGCTTAACAATGTGTTACTTGCAAGCATATTTCTGTGGATCGGGTGTGAATAAAACGAGCCTGGCGAATTCTGTTTGACGGATTTTCCCGCCAGGTCAGCCGCGGCGGGCCGGGCTCATCACCAGGTCGAGCACCTGCGTGGGATTGAGCGCCTTGAAGTCGTTCTGCGCCAGCGCCACCAGGCATCCTATCTGCTCGCCCACCGTGTTGAGCAACTCCATTTCGCCGCCCGAGTGGAAATGCGCGTCGCGATGCTGCACGTTGATGACACCAGCCACGCGGTCGCGCACGATCACCGGGGCGGACAGAAATGCCTCATAGGTGTCTTCGGGCAGGTCCGAGAAGAACTTAAAGCGTGGATCGCTGAAGGCTTCCCGCGAGATAGCCAGCAAGCGCCGCTCGCGCGCCACCCATCCCGTGAGGCCTTCGCCGAAATGCAGCCGTACCCGGCCGATGGTATCCGGGTGCGGATTGTTCGAAGCGCACAGCACCAGTTCCTTTTCCTGCAGCAGATACAGCAGGCAGGAATCGCACTCCATGAATTCGACCACCAGAGAGACCACTTCCTGCAACGCCGCGCCGAGCATCATTTCTCGGGATATGAAGCGGCTAATCTTCTGCAGCAGACGGAGTTGGCGCTCGGTGTGGTCCAGCCGCGATTCCAGATCTTTCACCCGTGACACGGTGCCCCTATTATGCCAGATCCTCACACAGGCCTAGATTTTCGACGCCGCGTTCCAGCCCGGTGGATGCTTATTTCGCACCGGGACTCCTACAACTTCGAGATACACCGGGGTCGGCCGCCGGGAAAAGCATGGGACATACGAAAGCGAAGGAGAAACTTTTCGAATGGATCCAGGAACTGTAGTTTGGCTGCCCGGCAGCGGTTTCACTCAGGCGGACTACGACGCCGCTTGCGGAGGCGGGTACTATGCGTGCGGGGCGGAGCCGTATGGCGACGGCGTGCTGGTGTACTGCTGCCCGTATTAAGCAAGCAGGTCGAGGAGTGCGGCGGCCAACGTTGGCCGCCGTGACCTGTAAGCCCGATGAAAGGAGCGAGTTTTGGACGTTTACGAACCCCAACCGATGGTCGTCATGGCCGATTCCAACGCCAGCCCGGAGCAGGCCTGCCAGGTTTTCTTCTGGGGCGATTACCACTATTGCGGCGATGCGGACGCAGGCTACGTTCTGTGCTGCCCCGGAGGATGGCAATGAAGTTTAAGGCGCCTGTTTTGCTGGCCAGCAGCTTGGTTCTGTTTGGACAAGCCCCGGTCCCGAGGCCCGCTGCGGAGCTGAAAATCGTGCAGGGCTCCGGCCAGACCGCGATGCTGTCGAATTATCGCGGGCGCGTGGTGTTGCTGGCGTTCATTTCCACCCAATGCAGCCACTGCCAGAGGGCCTCCGTGGTTTTCGAGCAGCTGGCGCGTGAGTTCGCCGGCAAAGTGCAGGTGGCTGAAATCGCCTTCGACGAAGGCGCCGATGGCGCGGCTTTCCAGAAGCGTTTTGGACTGACGTTTCCGGTGGGCACCGGCACCAGTGATGCCGCACACGCGTTCTTAGGAATCCCGCCCGCCGCGCGACTCGGAACGCCGCAGGTCGTCGCAATCGACCGGACCGGAGTGATCCGCGCGCAGAGCGAGCGATCGGGAACTCCGATGCTGCAGACCGCCGACTATTTGCGAAGCTTGCTGAACGCCCTGCTGCGGAGCGGGACGTAGATGATCGACCCCACGCTGGTCATCTCGCCCGCAGCCGCGATTCTGTTCCATCTCAAGCAGGGATTCTGGTTGTACGCATGGCCGATGATGATCGGGTTCCTGACGATCCTGGGCTATCAGGCCCTGGGACGCGTGGCGATGATGGGTACCGTGAAATGGCCCGTGGTTTTCGGACTGGGTAGCGTGGTTTCGATGGTGTCCCTGCTGGGCTGGGTCATGATGGTGCGCGGCATGCACATGATCCCGTTCTATGGGTGCGGCGTGGGCCTGGCGAGCGCGATGATGTCGCGGGTCTACGCGATCACGTTGCCTGTCGTTTCCATGCGGCGGTTTCCGCGGTGGAGAATACGGGTCCTGCGGGTCACCTGGCGAGGAGACGCGGCCGGCATCGAGGCGTTGCAGCAAGCGCTGCGTGCCCGGGCGGAGACGTTCCGCGAGAATTCCTTACGATCAGGAACACTGTAGAAGTACTTCGATGATTCTATATAGTCCCCAGTTGTGTTCCAGTTTGTGACATACCAGCCTTGCTGTACCCATAAAGAACAAGCTCAAAATCGGAATTTCCCGTATTTCCTTTGACATTTGGGCTTGGACACCCTGAAGATTCCTGGTAGTATCGGTATACCCAAGTA
>DATIRX010000226.1:0-3197 GCA_035469225.1 Bryobacteraceae bacterium | reverse complement strand
TGCCAGCGAGGCAATCGCAAACGCAAACGGCGCGATGAATCCGACGTAGCCCAAATACAGCATGGGCGGATGGATCACCATGGTCCAGTATTGAAGCAGGGGATTCAGTCCCTGGCCGTCGCCGATATCGACGATGCCGCGCCCGGCCGCGATCATCTTAAACGGGCTGGCAACGAATGCGTTCAGGATCAGGAAGAAGGTCTGGGTGAACATCAGGACCCCGACCACGTACGGCATCATGTCGCGGAACTTGCGGCGATTCTGAAAGACGATGACCGCCGCGTAGGTCGCCAGCAGCCAGGACCATAACAGCAGCGAGCCTTCCTGGCCGCCCCACCAGGCCGCGACCTTATACGGCGTGGGCATGGTGTGATTGCTGGTAGCCCACACGTAGGCCATGCGGAAATCGCCCTTGATCAGCGAGTAGAGCAGAATTCCGGCGCCCACCGATACCAGCGCCCACACCGAGTACACCGCGCGTTCGGCGCTCAGGGTGAGGAACGGACGCCGCGCCCATTTGCCCACCAGCGATCCGAGGACCGCGTACACGGCGAAGCAGAACGCCAGCAGAAGTGCAAGGGCGCCGATATTTTCCATAGAGTTTTTTTTCCGAAAGTTCGAGCGATCGCTAACCGCGGCTTACGGGCGCCACCGGCTTGGCTTCGTACTTCGAAGCGCATTTCGCCTGCAGCTTACTGGCACGGAACACATTGTCGGCGCCGAGTTTGCCGTCCACCAAGGCCTGGCAGGGCGCGTTGTCTTTGAACGTATCGGGCAGGGGATCGGCTCCGTTGTAGATCACGTTCAGGCGGCGCTTCACGCCGTCCTTTTCCTGTACCAGGACGAAGTGCACGTCGCGTCCTTCGCGGGTAATGGAGTTGAGCTCCACGTCGCCGCCGACGCGCAGCCGCTTATCGACCTTGTCACTGGGCGCGAGCTGATCCAGCTCCGCGATTTCCTTGTAGTAGCTGGCGGTCTGGTTAATGCCGCCGGCGGCCAGCCAGCCCAGCGTGCCCAGGATCACGACGATAATCAGCCCAAACTTAAGGTTTTTGCTCATGGGGAACCTCACCAGCACCGCGTTTTCCGCTTCAAATATAGTATAGCGCTAACCCGAAAAGTTCCAGCTTACAGCCGTCCCGGGGCTCCGCCGCCGTGGCACAGCATGCATCCCACCCGGGCGTCGGCCGACGCGATGGTATACATCTGGCCGCGCATGGTCCAGGAGAGGTAATCTGCGCCATGGTACGACCCGCCTTTCACAAACTCATGCCGGCCTTCGCCCTGCATCGGTATTTTGGAGACCACCAGCGCGGCGTCCACGCCTCCCACACGATAAGAAATCTCCGCCGTGGTGGTTCCCTTGCGGCTCACATAGGCTCCCACCATCTGCACCGAGGAAGCTGTGCGGACCGGCAGGGGAACATCCAGGCCCGTACCGCTCTTGACCCACGCGCGGACTTCCGTCAGGTCGGCCGAGCGAAACTGGAGTTGATCCAGCGAACGGCCCAGCGCGCGGACGGCGATCTGCTCGCTGGTCATCTCTCTACCGGGGTCGCGATTCAGCCACACCGTCCATCCCGCGGCCAGCGCCACCAGCGCCACTGCGGTTAACCAGGCCCAGGCCGGATTCCATTCCGTTGGCACGGTCCGGACGGAACCTCCCGCCGCGGCCGCGCCGTGCACGCGCTCCCACAGCTGGTCCGGCGCCTTCACCGGACCGAGGTGCCGGGCAAGTTCCGGTTCAAACTGCTCTTTTCTCATTGCTGCCGTACCTTTCGCTGCTTGATAAGCCGAAAATGACTCAGCCGCCGCTCCAGCGCCTTGTGGGCGCGGTTCAGACGCGATGCCACGGTGCCCCTGCGGCAACCCAGCAAGTCCGCGATCTCTTCATACGAGCGGCCCTCCGTATAACGCAACACCACTACGATCCTCTGTTCTTCGGGCAGCTGGGCTACCACCTGCTGGACCCGCTCTTCCTGCTCTTCACGGAGCATGTCGTGGAGCGCGGTTTCATTGGACGGCCGGAACACATCCAGCGCCTCGTCCACCATGGGCAAAAACCGCCGGCGTTTGCGGTGATAATCCAGGCAAGTGTTCACCACCATGCGGTACAGCCAGGATTCGAAGCTCGAATCGCCCCGAAACTGCCGGATGCTGGACAACAGCTTCACGAACGTGTCCTGCGCGATATCCATCGCCGCGGCCGAATCGCCGGAATAACGCAGCGCGATGGAGTACACCCGGTCCTTATGCGTTTCAAAGAGCACACGGAAAGCGTCGTCGTCACCACCTTGACAGGCCTCGACCACTTCCTGGTGATTCACGCCCTGGACCATGCCCAACTCGTCCGGTAAGACGCCCGGGGAACCCGGTTTCTTCCCTTCTTTTTCAGTCGATGTGGACCTGCTGGAAAGCATGGACTACCGCTTAGTACTTTACTTCGTGGCACTTGACGCAATTGCTATCGGCGGCAAAGGAGGTTCCGCCGACCCGGTGACAGGCGGCGCAGGCGGTTTCGCTGGCCTCGGCCGCGCGGTGCAGCGCCTTGCCGTAATTCAGGGGCGCGCGGGACTGGGGAAAGATCTTGGTGTGGCAAACCGTGCAGTCGCCCTTGACCCGCTCATAGTGCAGCTTGTGGGTGAAAGTGCTCTTGCCGCCCTTGTTTTCAAAGACGATGGTCTCCGGCGGAGGGATGTCGGTGCGCAGGGGGGCCTGGGTGGTCTCCACCGGCGCGGCTTTGGGGGCTTCTACCTCGCTGGTCGGTGCGGTAATCATGAACCAGATGGTGGCACCGAGGCCCACCACCAGCACGACCCCGATCATAATCTGAAGGGCACGCATTTATATAAGTGTAGATCAGTAAGTGTACGTCACCGGCGTGCGTCCGCAGCGTGTCGCGACCGGCCGGGGAGGGATGCTACCTTGGTATTAATCGCACATGTTGAAAGCAAAAGTAGACGCTCCTGACGACCTGAATCCTCAGGAGACCAGTGAGTGGGTGGAAGCCCTCGACGAGATGATCGACGAGGCTGGGCCAGATCGGGCCAGCTATCTCCTCGAACGGCTAATGGAGCGCGCCAGCAACCTGGGCGTACAGGTCCCCCTGCGCTGGAATACCCCCTACGTCAATACGATTCCGCCTGAAGATGAGGTCGCTTATCCCGGCGACCGGGCGATGGAACGCAAGATCAAGA
>DATIRX010000225.1:0-4060 GCA_035469225.1 Bryobacteraceae bacterium | reverse complement strand
AATCGCGATGCCGTTGAGGCGAGCCGCGTCGAATACAGTCGTGCCGCCCGGCACGGTGACGGCCAGGCCGTCGATCGTGAGATGAAGATCACTCATGCTAGGTCACGTCTCGCATGGGGCAGACACCCTCCGGACAGCGATGCTCCAGAATATGCGCTTCTACTTCCGGCCGGAAATGTTTAATGACCGAGGTGATGGGTGAATGCGCGAACTGGCCCAGGCCGCAGATCGACGCAAGTTTCATGGCTTCCGCCAGCTCGTCGAGCAGCGGCAGGTCCGCGGCCGTTCCCTTTCCCTGGGTCCAGCCCGTCAGAATATCGGTCATCTTTTGCGAGCCGTTGCGGCACGGCACGCACTTGCCGCAGGATTCATTGCGAAAAAAGCGGACAGCGTTCAACGCCATATCCAGCATGCAGCGGCCCTCGGCGCACACGACGATGGCGGCCGATCCCATCATGGATCCGGCTGCCGCCAGCGACTTGAAGTCGATGTGGACGTCCACCATCGACGCCGGCAGATAGCCTGACGAGGGTCCGGACGGAGCGAACGCCTTCAAGCGCTGGCCGCCGCTTTTGCCGCTATCGATGCCGCCGCCATGCTGAAAGATCACTTCTTCCATCGGCGTGCCCATGGGAATCAGATAGACGCCGGGTTTGCGGACGTCGCCGCTGATACCTACAAACTTCAGCCCGGCGCATCCATGCACACCCTGCGATTTGTACCAGTCATTTCCTTTTACGAGAAGTTGCGGGACGTTGGCAAACGTTTCCACGTTGTTCAGCGCCGTCGGCTTTCCCCACAGACCTTCGTACACGGGAAAGGGCGGCTTGTTGCGAGGCTCCGCACGCTTGCCCTCGACCGCTTCCATCAGAGCCGTCTCTTCGCCGCAGATGTAGCCGCCCGGGCTGACGAAAAGCTCCAGATCGAAGGGCAGATCTGAACCGCACACTCGCGGGCCCAGGAGACCGTCTTCATAACAGTGGCGAATCTCCCGGGCAATCAGATGCTCCTGCGGCTCGTATTCGTGCCGGATGTAGAAGATGCCCTTGCGCGCACCGGTCACCAGCCCGGCGAGAATCATCCCTTCGATCACCAGGTGCGGCAGGTGAGTCAGGATGAAGCGATCCTTGATCGTGCCGGGCTCGCTTTCATCGGCGTTGCAGATCACATACTTTTCCGTCGCGGGCGTCTTGCGGACCGCTTCCCACTTCACGCCGGTCGGGAAGCCTGCGCCGCCCAGGCCGCCGAGCCCGGATGCTTTGAGCTGAGCGATCACGCCGTCGAAGTCGCGCGTCTCGACCAGGCTTCGCAGCGCTCCGTAGGGTTCGCTCTCCTGGTAGGGATCGGCCTCCAGGCCGGTCCGCCGTGGCTCGACCGCAAGAGTTGGAATTTCGCTGCCGTCGAACGCGCCAATGGCAATCGCTTCGGCCTGGGGAGCGTTCACGTTGCGAAAGGAGTGATCGTTGATGCGGACGGCGGGCGCGCCATCGCATTGACCCAGGCAGGAAACCCCGGTAATGGCGATATCGCGATCGCTCATGGAGCCGAACCGCCGCCGGAGCTCGGCATGCAGCTCATCCGACCCGCGCAAGTGACAGGACATATCCGCGCACACCTGAACCGTCACGCGCGGCGGAGGCGCAAGATGAAAATGCGGGAAAAAGTCGGCCACGCCGTGGATGTGCGGCAGGGAAAGATTGGAACGGCGCGCGAGAGCCTCCAGTTGCTCGCCCGGCAGATACCCGTGCTGCCGCTGAATCTCCCTCAGTTCGTCGAAGATCAAACCGTAATTATATCGGCAGAATCTTCCGATTATTGTACTGGTGGCCGCCGGTCGAGTATGGTTAATAGAAAGATGCGTCTAGCTGGCTGGTTCGTGCTCTGCGCTGGCGGTCTGCTTGGCCAGTCCGCAGACGCACCCAAGTACACCGGGCCGGGTTCGTGTGCCTCGCCCAGCTGCCACGGCGGCGTGCAGGTTCGCACGGAAACGTCCGTGCAGCAGAACGAGTACAGCACCTGGGTGGTCCAGGATAAACACGCGCACGCTTTTGCCGTACTGACGAATCCCGCAGCCACGCGCATGGCGCGTATTCTGAAAATCGACAAAGCCGATAGCGCGCCGAAGTGCCTGGGGTGCCACGCGCTGAGTGTTCCCGAAGCCGAGCGCGCGCGGACCTTCGATTCCACCGACGGGGTGAGCTGCGAATCGTGCCACGGACCCGCGTCGAACTGGCTGGGGCCGCACACCACCAAGGGCTGGACGCACGAGCGTTCGGTGGCGGCGGGCATGCGCGACCTGCGCGATTCCATTCGGCGCTCCGAGAATTGCCTGGGCTGCCATCTGGGCAACGCGGACAAGGCCGTGGATCATGAGATGATCGCCGCGGGTCATCCGGATCTGTATTTCGAGCTGGCGTCCTTTACGGCCGCGATGCCGCGCCATTGGAAAGAACGCGTGCAGGACGATCCTCAAATCGAGGTCCGCCTGCTTGCCGCCGGTCAGGCCGTGCAACTGCGCGAACAACTGCAGCGCGTTGCTCGTAATACGCAAGGCAATGCCTGGCCGGAGTTCGCCGATCTGGATTGTTTCGCGTGCCACCATAATCTGACCAGCTCCGAAAACAGCTGGCGGCAGGAGTTGGGCTACACCGGCCGCAAGGCAGGCAGCCCGCCCTGGAACCTGTCGCGCTATGCCGTGCTCCGCCAGATTGCGAATGAAGTGGATCGCGACAATGGCCGCCGTCTGGAGACGGAGATCGAGAAGCTGTACGGAATCATGAGCGCCACCAATGCCGATCGCAATCAGGCGGCCACCCAGGCGCGGGCCACGTCGGAAATCGCGGGCCGTCTGGCGCAGCAAATCGCGGCAGCGCCGTTCGATCAGGCGCGCACGCAGCGACTGCTTCAATCCATCGCTCGCGACGGCGACTACATCTCGCGCCAGGGTGAGCGAGCGGCGGAGCAGGTGGCCATGGCGCTCCAGTCGCTTTATCTGACATACCCTGCGCAGGCGCGCGCAGCCAACGATACCCAGATTCGGTCGGCGCTCAAGGCGCTTTTTCAGCAGGTGGAGAATCCGTCGGCATACAATGCGCCCAAATTCGCCGAGGCGATGCGCGCTCTCACCCAGGTGCTGCCGTGAAGGTATTTGCGTTCCTGGTTGCCTGGCAGGCTTGCGCAGCGCTGGGCCAGGAGCTCACCGCCGCCGAAGTCCGCTCCGTGGTTGAGCACGCCGCAATCTCCGTAGGCTCGCGCGGAATGGCGATCGCAGTCACCAATCGCGAAGGGGACATCCTCGCGGTCTTTCGCGCGCCGGACGCTCCGGATTCTTCGGTTGGCAATTTCGGAGCGACCGTGGATACCAATGAATTGGCTGTCGCCCTGGCGCGCACCGCGGCCTTCTTCAGCAACAACCAGGCCCCGCTTTCCAGCCGCACGGTTCGATTCATCAGTGGTATCCACTTTCCGCCGGGCATCAGCTTCACTCCGAATGCAGCCCTGTACGGCATCGAAAACACCAACCGCGGATGCGGATTCAATACACCGTTCGTGACCGGCAAGGAAGTCCCCCCGGCGCGTTCGATCGATGGCACCCGGCCGGGCCTCGGAATCCAGACCGGCAAAGCGGATTTGATCGACAGCAACTCGGACGCTGTGAATCCCGGCGGCGTGCCCTTGTTCCGGAACGGTGTGATCGTCGGCGGCGTCGGCGTGGCGGGAGTCTCCGGACCGTTGGCGGAATACGCGGCGTTTCAGGGAGCCACCGGAGCGGGATTTGTGCCGACGCCGGCTGCGCCCGGTGTAATTTTCATCGACGGAATCGAGCTGCCGTTTGTCAGCCAGACTACGGCGCCTGACGGAATCGCCGCCGGCAGTCTTCAGGGCGACTTTCTCATCGGACCTGTGGATAGTCCGGCGTCTGCGCCCGAAGGCCATCTGGTTACTCCCAGAGACGGATCCGTGCTGACTGCCGCGGACGTCCGCCAGATCATTGATCGCGCCATCGACACGGCAAACAAAACGCGGGCCATCATCCGTCTGCCGATCGGCTCTCGCACGC
>DATIRX010000224.1:0-5780 GCA_035469225.1 Bryobacteraceae bacterium | reverse complement strand
GTGTACGTGCTGGAAGTAAATCCGCGAGCCTCGCGGACTGTGCCTTATGTGAGCAAGGCCACCGGGGTGCCGCTTCCCAAGATCGCCGTGGGGCTGATGCTGGGGAAGAAAATCTCCGATTTTACCGACGCCACGGGAGTGCTGCCCGTCCCTCAATTCTTCGTGAAGTCGCCGGTATTTCCGTTCAACAAGTTTCCGGGTGTGGATCCGTCGCTCGGTCCCGAGATGCGTTCCACCGGCGAGGTGATGGGCGTGGGCGAGAATTTCGGGGAAGCCTTCGCCAAGGCGCAGCTGAGCGCCGGCACGCCGCTGCCCGACAAGGGCCGCGTATTCCTGACAGTGAACGATCGCGACAAGCTGGTGGCCGCGGTGCTCGCCAAGCGGCTTACCGAGCTGGGATTTGAAATCACCGCGACGCGCGGGACGGCCAATGTGATTCGCGCGGCGGGAATCGACGTCAAGACGGTTTTCAAGGTGAATGAAGGCCGCCCGAATGCCGTGGATCTGCTCAAAGCCGGGTCCATCAGCCTGATTATTTATACGGGCACAACGGGCGCGCATGCGTTTGCGGACGAAAAAGCCATTCGCAGAAACGCGGTGACGTATCGAGTGCCGTGCATCACCACCATCAGCGGGGCCCGGGCGGCAGTGGAAGCGATTGCATCCAGGCGCAGGGACCCGATCCGGGTGTGGAGCTTGCAGGAAATCCACAAGACTCCGGCGGCAGCCGGGCGGTAGAGGGCTTGTCAGGCGAAAAGATCGCCTGTCCTAACTAGTTGTTGGTTTCCGCGGTCTCCCGGCTCATTTGTTTGGCCGCGCTTTTCAGCGGATCATTTTCGATTCCGCGACTCTCCAACACGTCGTAATCCAAATCGTCCAAGCCACCGGCTAACCCTAGTTCGAGATCGGCGTCCTCTCCTTCGGGCGTAGGACCCTGGAGTTTGCGCTCGATTCGTTTCGCCCGCTTTTCGTCCTGCTTTTCCTTGCGCAGTTGCTCGCGCTGACGTTTTTTGAAAGATTGTGGGCCACGACCTGCCATATGATTGCTCCTGAACCTGATTGCCGCACACTCATAGGCGACCGACCCGGGCCAGCGTAGGCTATCTGCGAGTTAGCAAGATCACCCGGTCGGCCTGGAGCAGGCGGCCAGCACATTTCCATTGTAACATTTGCTCCCTACAGCCGCCACGAGGCCTCATAAGGCATGATAGGCAGGTGTGAGGCAGCCTCGGATCCTGGTGACCAACGACGATGGATGGGATGCGCCTGGGCTGGCTGCCTTGAAAACACTGGCGAGGCGCCTCGGTAGCGTGCAAGTGGTAGCGCCCCGCGAACCGCATTCCTATGCCGGCCACCGCGTGACCACCGACCGCCCGCTGGTACTGGCCGGGACGGGTCCCGAGGAATTCTCGCTGACGGGGACACCGGCGGACTGCGTGCGGCTGGGGCTGACCACGCTGTTCCCGGACATCGACTGGGTGCTATCGGGGATCAATCGCGGGGGGAACCTGGGAGCCGATATCTTCACGTCCGGAACGGTGGCGGCCGTGCGCGAAGCCGCGCTCCTGGGCCGGCCCGGAATCGCGATTTCGCAATACATCCGAAAAGGCGTTCCCCTGGACTGGGAGCGGTCG
This sequence comes from Bryobacteraceae bacterium, assembly GCA_035469225.1. Taxonomy (GTDB): domain Bacteria; phylum Acidobacteriota; class Terriglobia; order Bryobacterales; family Bryobacteraceae; genus Palsa-187. The sequence goes on along the minus strand of DATIRX010000224.1, from coordinate 4,146 downwards.
GTTGAACTGGCGCTGCCGGTGATCGAGCGATTGATGTCGGAGGGCTGCCCGCCCAAAGGATTTTGGAACCTGAACCTCCCGCACCTGGACCCGGGCGAAAGCGCTGCTGTGATCCGATGCGATCCGGACAACGAGCCGTTGGATATCCGGTTCCGGAAAGAGGGCGACTGCTTTCACTACGAGGGCAACTATAGGTCGCGGCGGCGCACACAGGGAAGAGATACGGAGCACTGTTTCGGCGGGTCGATCACGGTGAGCTGCCTGTTACTTTAGCCACTCGCCGTCGTGCATGATCCTCTCGGCGGTATTGGTCGCGGCGTCGCGCAGCACCAGATCGGCAGGCTCGCCGGGGGCGATCAGGGCGCTGCTGGGGGCCGGGGTAATCAGCTTGCCGCTGCCCGAAATCATCTGCGAGCCTTTGGGCACGGGCGTGGAGGACTGCGGTCCCACTGCCTGGAATTTTCCGTCGCGGATCACAATGACGGAGTGCTCCAGCCGCGGATTATCGTGACCAGGGTCGAGTTTCGCGCCCACGATGACCTTGACGGGAGAAGAGGCGGTTGGGTCGCCGCAGGAAGCCAGCAGTAGGAACGGCACCAGAATCAGCTTGTTCATCCGAGCAGCATCTCCAGAGAGAGCGCCCGTAAATCGGGAACCAGTATATCGGGAGCATGACTGGCCAGCTCGTCGGCGGACGACAAGCCGGTGGCGACCGCGATCGAGCGGACGCAGTTTGCGCGCGCGGCTCGAATATCGTTCGGATGATCGCCGATCAGGGCGACAGGGCTCGCACTGTCAATCCAGCCCTGGCGCTGGGCATGGCGAACGGCGATCCGGACGAGGCCGGCGCGATCCGGAGCCAGCTCGGCGAACGCGCCAAAGCGCAGGTATTGCTTCAGCCCGGCGCGCTCCATTTTCTTCCAGCCGATGCGGGTGAGGTTGCCGGTTACCAGGCCGGCCGGGATGCCCCTGCGTGACAGGCGGTAGAGCAGCATACGCGCTCCAGGGCACACGCGGCGGCGAAGGTCGGGGCAGCTGCGGGCGTAAATGCGCTGCGCCAGGGCGATCATGGCCGGCATGCTGCGCCGGATGCGAGCCCCTGAGATTCCTGCATTCGCGAGCATCTGCGTGAGGATATCGCGATCCAGCATGCCCTGCACCGGCACGCCTTCGGTGGTGGTTTCGACACCCGTGACGCGGCGGACGGAGTCGATCAAAGCCTGGCGATGGTGCGGGCCCGCGCGACGCAGCAAAGTGCCGTCAATATCAAAAAGTACTAATGCTTTTTGCCGCATCCCGATACTTCATGATATCCGGCTGCTAGAATAGCCTTGTCATGCAAGTGCTTCAAGCGGGCCGGCACAAACTGCTGCTCTTGGAACTCGACTCGGAGTTCATCGAGAATATCGCGCGCCAGGCGGGCTTCGACTTCAAGCTGGAAGATCAGGAGCGGCGCGTGCTGCTGGACCTTTCGGCACAAGAGCGCCAAGCTCCCCTGCTGCTGTTCGATGCGGCCGATCCCGCCAACCTGGGATGGTTCTCTCGCTGCCAGTTTTATGTGGACGGCGTTTCAGGAACGGTGCTGCAGACACCCATCCAGATCGCGAACCAACACGATCGCGGCGGGCGGGCGCTGCCCAACGCCATCCGGCTGCAGATCAACAAAGAGCTGCCCGTGACGTTCCGGCTGCCGAACAAAGCAGCGGTCACCGAGCAGACCATCTACGCGGTCCTCTACAACGTGCTTAACGCGCTGCTGAACACCGGCGTGGGCGTGTGCGGAGGCGGCGCAGTGAAGCCGCTGGCGGGACGCACGGAACCGCAGGCGTCCAGGAATTAGCCCGCCGCGAGCTGATCCAGCAGGTCTTTGGGGTAAAAAGATTTCAGCTCCGGGTAAACCTCGGCTAGGCGGATCAAGTCGAGCTCGTCTTTCTTCCGTTTGCTCAATCGCCGCTGTGGATCGGAATAGGCCCAAAGTTTGCCGTGAGCCACGTCCTCTAAGCAGGCGATCTTTGTTCGCACCCCCAGCACCTGCGCCTCTTTGGACCGCGCCGGGAAGCCTTGGTATCTTTCATCCATCGTGAATTGAATCCGCAGTTCGCTTCCAGGCGCCTGCAGGTCTACGGAATGCGGATGGTGTTCGACCTTGAAACCTTCTTTCAGGAGATGGTCGGATAACCCGGAGAGGTTGGGAGAGACTACGACGAGGTCGGCGTCCAAGGTGTAAACGGGATCGACATAGCAGTTGACCGCCAGACCACCGATCAGGCAATACGGCCCGAACGCCTCGCAGGCAGCGATGACGCGGGCAAAGTCGGTCGCGCCTCCTTTCGTCGTCAAGTCGTATGCTTCCACGGCTGTCACAACTAGACTCTATCCAAAGCGGGACATCCGGGGCAAACACCCTCCGTCAGCGCGAGCTAAAATCTCTATGAATGAGCAATAAGCCGGAAGAGACGGATCCCATCCGCGCGTTTGTACTCCAGAACGAGGCACTCGCCGAGGCCAAGCCGAAACGCAGCGGGAGTTCCTGGGTGCTCCCCTTTCTGGCCTCCGTGCTGGTCACGGGGCTGATTCTGGCGGCCGTTTACTACTTCTGGGGACGATAGTATGTCGACCTTCGGCTTGATTGAATACCAGGACGCTTCGCCAGCGGTGCGCGCGGTCTATGACGACATCATGGCCACGCGCAAAACCGACTGGGTGAACAATTTCTGGAAGGCGCTGGCGCACGATCCCGCGGCGCTCCGGCGAACCTGGGAGACCGCCAAGCAGGTGATGGGCGCGGGCACGCTGGATCCGCTGACCAAAGAAATGATTTACGTCGCCATCAGTATGAGCAACCAGTGCGATTACTGCGTGGCCTCGCATATCGCCGGAGCGCGATCCAAAGGCATGACGGAGGAGCAGCTCAAAGAGCTGATCGCCGTGGTGGGGTTCGCCAACGCGAACAACCGGATCGTGGCGGGGTATCAGGTGGAGATCGACGAGCGGTTCAAGCCCTAGCGCGGCTTACGGAAGCTGCGCGGGCGCGTTGACGTGCACCAGGTCGATGTTGTTTTCCTGGCAAATGTATTCGAGCAGTTCGTCGCCGGGCGGCTGCAGGCGGGCGCGGCCGGTGGTGGTGAACGGCTTGGTGTAGGCCCCGGGATCGTTGATATCCACCTCGATGGTCATGTTGCCCAGATCGGTGCGCACATAGCGTTCGACGGTGTGGAGCTTCTCGGTGTGCGGGTGGCCCAGGTAGTCGAACCAGAACTTGTCGTTGAATCCGACGGTATCTACCACCAGCGTGTCTTTATCCCAGGTTCCCGTGGAGTGCCCGTACCAGATGGGATCGGGATCATCCGGATGCTTGCTGTTCATGAAAATCTGGCGATAGCTATGAATATTGCCTTCATACAGGATGAAGATATGCGTGGCCGCCTTGTGCGTGGGTGTTTGCACCATGCGCCACGGATACGGCGCGCCGCGCGGGATGCCGAACGGGAGGCAATTGCCCTGGGGATCGTCCTGCGATTTCCGGGTCTTCATGAGCGCTTCGGCCCAGGGCTGCATGATGACTTCGCTGCCGGGTTTCAGTCCCTTGGTGATGTCGCTGGAATTGCTGCCGCCGCCCATCCAGCCTCCCGTGAGATCGACGGTGCCGTCGGGGAGGCGAGGAGTGGGTCCCGCGGGTGTGGCAGGTCCGCCCCGCCCGCCCTTGCCTTTTGCTGCGCCTGGCGCCGGAGCCTGCGCGGTCATCAGCGATGCCGCGGCGATCATCGCAACCAGCGTGTAGCACGTTATAAAGCTGGTTCGCATTCCGCCCTACTTCACGTCCGGCGGCGGGGCGGCCATGAAGGTCAGTTTGGTCCCGTCGGATTTCTCAATCGTTTGGGCGCTGGCAGTGTGGGTGCCGTCCTTGGCCTGTGAGGCGACCACCACAACCTTATCGCCCTCTTTGAGCGCATGGCGAGTCCAGCCATTGCGCTGCATCATGTTGGGGCTGGCGAGCTCCAGGTTCCAGTTCGCCACCTTGCCATCCGGACCGGTTACGTCGACGTAGAAATGGGCGTGAGGATTGGTCCACTCGAACTTGGTGACGACGCCTTTCAGCTCGATCTTCTTGGTGGAATCGTACTCGGCTGCAAAGGAATGATGTGC
>DATIRX010000223.1:0-5879 GCA_035469225.1 Bryobacteraceae bacterium | reverse complement strand
CTTTGGATCGAGCATGCCGTCCGAGGGCAGCGGGAAATTCAGCAGCAAATTGCCGTTGCGGCTGACGATATCCACCAGCATGTCGATCACGATCTTCGGCGTCTTGTAGGTGGCCTCCTTGTTGTAGTGCCATTGCCCGATGCAGGTGTCCGTTTGCCACGGCTCATCCCAGATGCGATCGACCACGCCGCGCTCGACATCCAGCAGGCAGGTCCCATTCACACAATCGTCTTTGCCTTTGTTCGCCCACACGGCTTCTACCTTGCCGCCGCGTTTTTTGGCGATCACGTTGTAATGATGCGCCATCAGCGAAAGGCCCCAATCGCCAAAGAAGATCGGGCCGTCGGTGTACATCAGGTCGGGCTGATGCTGATCGATCAGATCCCGGATGCGCAGGAAATAATGCTCCTTCCACTTCTCCGGAACGCCTGCCGGGTCCCATGCATCGCGCGGGACCGGGTGTGTCTCGTGATACAGGCTGGCATATTGCGGATCCGCGCCATCGTAGGGGACGCCTTTGAATTCTCCCTCCTTGTCCGCGCCGTGGCTTGTCTGGAACCAGTGATAGCTCGCCGCCAGGTGTTCACTCACTCCGAAGCGGAGCCCTTCCTTTTGCGCCGCTTGGCGCCACAGACCGACGATGTCCTTCCCCGGACCCTTGTTCGCCGCGTTCCACGGATTCAGGCTCGAGTTCCACAGGTCGAAATTGTCGTGGTGCACGCCCATGCTGACGAAATACTTCGCGCCGGCCTTTTTGTATAGCGACATCAGGTGCGCCGGATCGAACTTCTCAGCCTTCCAGGTGCCGATCACGTCTTTGAAGCCGAATTTCGAGGGATGGCCGTACTTTTGAACGTGGTACTTGTATTGCCGGCTTCCCTCCACGTACATGTTGCGCGCATACCAGTCACCGTATTCAGGCGCCGACTGCGGACCCCAGTGAGCCCAGATGCCGAACTTGGCGTCGCGAAACCATTCCGGGACACGGTAGGACGCCAGTGAGGTTCGGGTGCCTCGAAAGGGACCAGGCGCAATCGCCGGTGTCTGGGCTTTCCCCAGGCTCGCCCCGGCAGCGCCGGCCGCCGCGAGTTTTATGATTTCTCGTCTGGTGATGCGCATGAACCCGCCGTCCTCATCCAGTTCCTCCGGGTTGTTGTGGAGGCGGTTGATCCGGCCTTTTCAGCTTCCGCTCCTTCACAATTGAAGCCGAAGCTCGCGCTGCCGTCAGAATGAATCTGAAGAACATTTCTAAGCCTCCCCAGCCCTGACCCCAACTCAAGGAATGATCTAGGGATTTATATACTGTTGGTTAGCAAAATGCAAGCGCTACCAATCACTCCACGGGGATTTCAGCAAAATAGCCAGCCTGCGGTGGATACAGTTGCTTATGGAATTGCAAGCCCTTACAATCAGCAGGGAGGAATCGTCTTATGCTTCGCCTTGTGGCCGGAATTGCTTTAGGCGCACTGCTCGCGGGTCTCATCATCGCGCAGACGCCAGCGACGCGGCCAACTCCGCCGGCCCGCGAACCAAACACGGCTGGTTTTGTGACTGCAAAGGAACTTCCCGACGGCACGCTGCCTCCCATTAACGCCGACGGAAACTTCGTCATTGGCCCCACCCACAACCCGGAAATGTCCGTGCGCGACGACGTTCCCCATGGAAGAATCTGCAACGTCACGATGAATTCGGCCGACAGCCGGATTTATCCCGGCATCGCGCGCGATCAGGGTACGTTTGGGACACCAGATCCAGCCGATCCCGCCAAACTCATTGTCACCACCAGCCGCCCTGCCCCGTATACCCGGCGCGTGACCGTTTACGTTCCCCCACAGTATGTGTCCGGCTCGGCCGCGCCCCTGATCGTAGGCGCCGACGGGCCGGATCAGGTCCTGTTCACAATCCTGGACAACCTTATCGCGGAGAAGCGCATTCCGGCCGCGGTGGCCGTTTCGATCGGCAATGGCGGTGGCGACGCGCAAGGTAGCGAACGCGGCTTGGAGTACGACACGATGTCCGGCCGCTACGCCGAGTATGTGGAGTCCGAGGTTCTGCCCGCGGTTGAAAAGGAATGCAGCGTGAAGCTCACCAAGGATCCGGAGTTGCGGGTGGCCATGGGCGGCAGTTCCGGCGCCGCGGCTGCGCTGATCATGGCCTGGTACCACACGGAACTGTACCACCGCGTGCTGGCCTACTCGGGAACTTGGGTGAACCAGCAATGGCCGCCGAATAAGGCGACTCCGCATGGAGCCTGGGAGTTCCACGAACACCTAATTCCCAGCGCGCAGCGCAAGCCGATCCGGATTTGGATGGAGGTAGGCGATCGCGACCTGCTCAATCCAAACGTTATGCGCGACGACATGCATGATTGGGTCGTGGCGAACGAGAACATGGCAAGGGTTCTGGCGGCCAAGGGCTACCACTACCAGTTCGTCTTCGCGCGCAATGCCGGGCACACCGACGGGAACGTTAAGCGGCAAACGCTCGCTCAGGCGCTGGAGTACGTGTGGCAGGGAGCGCGCAAGTAAGCGCCAGGATTTTAGATAGAAACCGAAACGCCGCTCCGGGCTGACTGGAATAGTGCCTCAATCGCACGCACGTTCCCCGCGGAATCTTCGAGGGTGGTGAGCGGTTGGCCGTGGCCCAGGACCGCCGCCGAGAACTCGTCCGCCTGGGTGGCGTACTGGTTCACGCGAAACGTTTCGATTTCGAAGGCGCCTCTCGGCGACCCCTCGCGCTGGGCGATCAAGCTGCAGGGTCCGTCCACCGGAGCATTGAAGGGAATTTCGACCTCCACTCGCCCCTTGGTTCCGATAAGCTGAACGTTTTGAAAGGGCGCCATTTGGGTACCGCAGGAAAATATGCTTTGGCCATTGGTAAACGTGAGCACGGCCGACGCCAGACGATCGACGCCAAACTGCGGGTCGACATCCATGGCGGCGTAGGCGCGAACCGGCTCGGACCCAAACGCCATGCGCGATACCAGCACCAGATAGCAGCCGATATCCCAGAGCGCGCCGCCTCCACACACGGCCTGGTTTCGGATATCTGCGGGATTCCGGTTGTCATAAGAGAAGATCCCCACGACGTTTCGGATCTGGCCAGCCTCAACCTCTGCCAGTTCCAGGGCGCGGGCCCACTGACGGTGATGACGAATCATGAAGGCTTCGCCTACCATGACTCCCGCCTGGTCCCGGGCCTCCATCAACCGGCGGCAACCTTCGAGCGTGAGCGAAATGGGTTTTTCGCAAAGAACATGCTTTCCCGCCTGCATGGCGCGAATGCTCCACTCCACATGAAGGTGGTTGGGCAAAGCATTGTAGATCACATCGACTTCCGGGTCTTGAAGAGCAGCGTCGTATGAAGCGTAGTGTTTCGGCAATCCGAGCTGCTCCGCGGCCGACTCGGCGCCCTGCGCCGAACGGGAAGCAATACCGATCACGTGCGCCCGATGGCATTGCCTCATGGCGGGAATAGCAACCTTGGTGACGAATCGGCCGGTCCCGAGAACCGCCCAGCGGAGTGTTGAAGGTTTCAAGGAAGTTAAAGGCCCTGAAGACGCGTGACGCCATCCCCGAACTGGTCCAGCTGCACACCCATCCGATCCATGATGGAGAGAAAGAGGCTCGACATCCTGCGGTTCTCGTCTCCCGCATTCAGGTAGTTCAACGTGCGTCCCGTCTGCAGCGTCCCGCTCAGGCCGCCCGCCAGGACCAGCGGCAGTCTCGTGTTGTCATGTTTGCGTCCAATCCACAAATTGGAGAGCCACATCAGGCAGGAATGGTCCAGTACGGTTCCGTCCCCCTCCGGCATCTGGTCGAGCCGGTTGGCCAAATACGCGAGCTGGCTCAGGTGGAAGTGAGCGATGCGCTCGTAGCCGTCGGTATTATTGGCGTGCGAAGCCGAATGATGTCCGTCGCTGACGCCCAGGAAGGGATAGTACAGCGCGCCGAGGTCCCGCGCCAATATCAGTGTTGCAATACGCGTCTTATCTGTCTGGAAAGCGATCGCGATAATATCGCACATCAGCCGCGTGTGTTCTCGGAGATCTTCGGGTAATCCGTTCGCCGGACGGTCCATGGTAAAGAGCGGACGATTCTTCAGCTTGGCTTGATCGTCCGCCGTATCCTTGGTCTGTCGCATCGCTTCCACGCGCTTCTCCACTTCACGCAAGCTGGTGAGATACTCGTCCAGCTTGGCTCTGTCGGTCGAGCTGATGGTCTTACCGAGGGCCGCCGCTTCGTCCTTGGCGCGATCGAGAATGCTGAGATGGCGCAGGCTGCCGCGATTTTCGAAAAGACTGTCCCAGGCCAGCGACGGGTACAGTTCGTTGGGAACCGGCGAATCCGGACTCTGCCACGACAGGTGGGAACTGTAGGCCAGTGAGTAGTTGGTTTCATGGAAGCCGGTCATGGCCTGCTCGCACGCCAGGATGATGCTGGGTTGCGCCGTGTCCTGACCTACGTGGTTGGCCAGCACCTGGTCGATGGTGATGCCCGCTTTGACAATGGCGCCTTTCTGGATGACCGCGCCGGACAGAAGGCATCCGGTTTGCGCGGGATGAATTCCGTGTCCGACGGCGCGTTCGTGGAAGAGGCCGTGAATCACATTGATCTTGTGCTTGAGCGGCTCCAGCGGCATCAGCGTCTTGCTGAGCTTCATGGCCGGACCGGAACCCTCGGAGTTCCAGTGGTCTTCGTTGACACCGTTGCCCATGAACAGGACGGCGAAACGTTTGGGAAACTCCTCCGCGGGCGCCCCCCAGGCATTCAGGGACTCCAGCCAGGGCAAGGCCACGGTAACACCGGCTCCTCGAAGAACGGTTCGCCGGGAAATACGCGACGCGGGTTTCAGACTGGGGATGGGCATGGAATTCACCTTTCTCCGTTGCGGACCGCGGAAGAAGCAGTTATTCGGATGTTCAGAAACTGTGGGCTGGTCACGATGCTTTCCACCAGGCTGCTGAAGCGATATGCGTTGGCCTCCAGCTGCGCTCGCATGCGCTCAATCAAAGGATCATCCGAGATGACCAGTGACCGGCCCAGAGCGAACGACAGCAGTTTGCGGCACAGATTGTCCAGATAGTCGTTCTCGCGGTGTTGCCGGATGTAGGTTTGAACGTCCGCGAATCCTGAAGCATGCACGCCGCCGGGCAGAACAGCGTCGGTGTCTACCGGCCGTCCGGCGAGATCCTTTTCGCGGCGCTCGCCGACCGGCCCGTAGTTCTCCAAAGCCAGGCCAAATGTATCGAAGCGGGCGTGGCAGGATGCGCACGCCGGGTTCTCCCGGTGTTTGGCCAGCATGTCGCGCAAGGGCAGCTCCATGGCCGCCTCGTCCTTGGGCAGCTCCGGAACCGAAGGAGGCGGCGGAGGAATGGTCTCGCCTAGCACGCGCCGCACCACCCAGTAGCCCCGCTTCACCGGGCTGGTTCGCAATCCGGGCGCGTTCTGCGTCAGAAACGCGGCCATCGTAAACAGGCTTCCGCGTCCGTAGCGCTGCGCGTTGTCGACCCGCGCCCAACTGTTCTCGGCGCCGGCAGGCTCCGGCATGCCGTAATACTTCGCCAGCACGGGATTCACGAACGTATAGTCGCCGTAGATCAGATCGAGCACCGAACGATCCTGGCGGATCATGTCCTCCAGGACATGGACCGGCTCCTGAAACATCGCCTCCCGCAAGTCGTTCGTGAACTCGGGGAAGCGTTGGCGGTCGACCGCGTTGTGCTGCTCGAAGCGCCGGAAGTCGAGCCAGTTTCCGCCGAATTCAAGGGCCAGCCCCTCGGCGCGCGGATCCTTCAGCATACGCCTCACCTGGGCGATCAGGACGGTGCGTTTTTGCAGATTCCCGGCCGCCAGCAGCTCCTCGTCAGGCATGCTGGA
>DATIRX010000222.1:0-4452 GCA_035469225.1 Bryobacteraceae bacterium | reverse complement strand
CAGCAGCCCGGCTGGCTGCTCGAGGCCAACGGCATTCTGCATCCGCGCGGCTCGGAATACGCCGTGCAATACGTCATCGACGGGATTCCCTTGTACGATAACCGGTCGCCGTCCTTCGCGCAGACTCTGGGAGCCGACGAATTCGAATCCATGACCGTGCGTACGGCCAACTATCCGGCGGAGTTCGGACGCAAGCTGGGCGGCGTGATCGAAGTCAACACGCAGCATGATCTGCGCGACGGCTTGCACGGCCAGGCCAGCTTCCAGGGCGGCAGCTTCTCCCAGCTTTCAGGATTTGGATCCGTGCAGTACGCCCGCGGCCGCAACAGTATGTCGCTCAGCAGCGAGGGCATGTCCACGAACCGTTATCTGGATCCGCCGGTGCTGGAAAACTACACCAACTATGGCTCGGGGGGTGGAGGATCGGCCCGTTTCGACCGTACCTGGTCGGCGGCTGATTCCACGCGGTTCTACGTGCAATCGCGGCGTACCGGGTTCCTGGTGCCCAACGAGCTTCTGCAGCAGACGGCCGGGCAGCGTCAGGATCGCAGCGCCGCCGAAACCATGGGCCAGGTTTCGCACACGCATCAATTTTCGCCGAACGTCATCTTGCAGGTTCGTGGAATGGTCCGCGACACCTCGGCGCGGCTGTGGGGCAATCGGCTTTCGACGCCGATTCTGCCGGATCAGGATCGAGGCTTTCGCGAAGGATATGCCGGCGGCAGTGTGTCGGTCAGCCACGGCTCGCACGATCTCAAGTTCGGGGCGGATGGCCTGTTCAGCAGGATTCACGAGAACTTCGGCTATCAGATCACCGCCCGCAGGATCGACGGCGTGCGGATTTTTGACGGCGATCTGCCCGCGACCTTCCGCTTCAACCAGACCGGCACCGGTCGCGATCAGTCGTTCTTCGCGCAGGATACGTGGCATCGCGGCGGGCTGACCGTCAATGCCGGATTGCGTTTCGACCATTACAAGCTGGTGGCGGACGAATCCGCCTGGAGCCCCCGGCTGGGCATCGCCTATAACGTCGCTGACGCCGGGTTGGTGTTGCGCGCTTCTTACGACCGGATCTTCCAGGGGCCCGCGGTCGAAAATGTCCTGCTCGCCAGCGCCGATCTGGCGGACCAGCTGGGCGGCGGCGCATTTATTCCTCTGCGGCCCAGCCGGGGAAACTTCACCGAAGCCGGATTCAGCAAGAGCTTGTCGCGCCGGCTGCGCCTCGACGGCACCTGGTATTACCGCCAGGTCACCAATTTCGCCGATGACAGCTTGCTGCTCAACACCGGCGTGAGCTTTCCGATTGCCTTCGCCGAAGCCAAGATCCACGGGTACGAAGCCAAGGTCGAAGTGCCGCGCTGGGGCGCGTTCTCGGGATCCGTAAGTTACTCGAACATGGTGGGCACTGGTTTCCTGCCCGTAGCCGGCGGGTTGCTGTTGGGGGACGACGCCAGCAGCGCAGTCAGCGGACAGGGTTCCTTCCCGATCACGCAAGACCAGCGCAACTCCGTGCGCGCGCGGATTCGCTTCCAGCCGGACCATCGCATCTGGTTCGCCTTCGGCGGAGCTTATAACAGCGGGCTGCCCTTCGAAATCGAAGGCCCCCGGAACATGGACTTCATCTCCCGGCAATACGGCCCGGAGATTCTTGCCAAAGTGAATTTCGAACGCGGGCGAGTGCGGCCCTCGGCATCGCTGGATACCTCCGTGGGTGTAAACCTCTTGGAGGCCGACCGCAAGACCGTGCGCGTCCAGGCGGATGTATTTAACCTGGCCGACCGCCTCAACCTGATCAATTTTACGGGTGTGCTTTCGGGTACGGCGCTGGAAGCCGGCCGCAACTTCGCCGTCCGCCTGAACGTCGGCTTCTAGCTTCCGCATCCTTCAGGCGCGGCTCGTTTGAAACACGCCCCGGCTCGCAGAATCTTCCCTCTAGAGGTCCCGCCCATGAGGTTTCAACTCTCTGGTTTGCCGATTCTTCTCCTGGCTGCCTCGACGCTGGCCGCACAACCGCAGCCAGCGGATCCGGTCGAGTCCGAAAGCGAACAGGTAAGCGCATCCCCACCGGAACGGGAAGTGTCTCTCAAGGCCATCGGTCCGAATCTGCTGCGCGATCAAGCGCGCATCTGGACCTTTCCGGCCAAGGTTTTCACGGGACATCATTTGGCGCCGACGGCGGCCGTGCTGGGCGTAACCGGCGGCCTTATCGCCGCGGACCCGACCACCGGAAGATTTTTTCGCCGTCGTGAAGACACCTTCGCCGGCCTGAACGAGCGTCTGACCGAGAGCGCGAGCACTACCGGGTCGCTGCTTACCCCGGCCGTGTTCTATCTCACAGGACTTGTTCGGAAAGACCGCTATATGCAATCGACCGGACTGCTGGCTGCGGAGGCCTGGGTAGGCGCCGAAGTTCCGAACGTGGTCCTGCGCGCCTCCTTCCGGAGATTGCGCCCGCTGGATTTTGATCCGGTCAGCGGCAGTTTCAGGCACACATGGTTTAACGCGGAGGGAAATCCCCTGGCAGCCAAGGGAGGGTTTCCGTCGGGCCACACGGCGACGGCATTCGCCGTGGCCACGGTAGTGGCCCGCCGTTATTCCCATCATCGCTGGGTTCCTTGGGTGGCCTATGGACTGGCTTCGACCGTCGCGTTTTCACGCGCGACCAGCGGTAATCACTTCTTGTCGGACATCTTTTTCGGCGGGGCTATCGGATATTCCGTGGGCCGCTTTGTCGTGCTGCGTCAGTAGAACAGCCGGAGTCTACAGCGAATGTTCCAGCCAGGCCCGCATCGCCTCGGTCACTTCGTCGGGACGCTCCATCGTTGACATATGCCCGCACTTGGGAACCACCACCAGCTGGCTATGCCGGATCGATTGCGCCATCTCCAAATGACGCCCCGGAGGACTCCAGGCGTCGTCGAAGCCCGTCAGCACCAGCGCCGGACACAGAATCATTCTCAGCAGCGGAGCCGCATTCGGCCGGCCCAGCAGCGCCAGCATCTGGATTTCGAACAGATCCGCCGACTTGCGCTCGAACATCGCGACGATCTCTTCCACCAGAGTCGTGTCCTCTTGCCGGTATTTCGGAAGCATTCCCTTGAGCCACTCGAGCGACATCGCCCGCATGCCCTGCGACCGCGCAAGATCCAGCAGCGCGCGCCGCTTACGTTCTTCCTCTTCGCCGGCGGCTCCCGCGGGCCGCGCATCGGCGCCGGTATTGAAGATCGCGAATCGGGTAACGCGCTCCGGCGCCAGGCGATAAACCTGAAATGCCACGCGTCCGCCCATGGAGTGCCCGGCCAGCGCGAATCGCTCCGGCGCCGCTTGCAGGACAGCCTCCGCCATGGAGACGATCGAATTGTGCTGCGGACCCCACTCCACGCAGGTCGCCTCCGCGATGTCGGCGAGCCCCGCAATCTGCTGTTTCCAGACGGTTTGATCGCACAGGAATCCCGGCAGCAGCACCAAAGATTGTTTGCTTGATTCCACAGGCCTAGAGAATTGTCGCCTACAAGTTGTTGTAAAATCAAATCTCAGGGGATAGAATCTGAAGACCAGCGACGTTCGCAACCCTGATTATTTCCACCAGGTAGTCGATTGCCAGTGGGCTTGCCCTGCGCACACCAACGTGCCGCAGTACATCCGTTTGATTGCGCAAGGCAAGTATACGGAAGCCTACATGGTGAATCGCGAATCCAATGTTTTTCCCGCGATTCTGGGCCGCACCTGCGATCGGCCCTGCGAGCCGGCTTGCCGCCGTGGACGTCTGGACGGCGCTCCGGTGGCCATCTGCCGGCTGAAGCGCGTGGCCGCGGATTTGCGCGGCGAGATTTCGCATCTGCTTCCGAAAATTCCCAAGGAATCGAACGGCAAACGCGTGGCGCTCATCGGAGCCGGGCCCGCGTCGCTGACGGTGGCCAACGACCTTCGTCCGCTGGGCTACGAAGTCACCATCTTCGAGAAGCAGAACAAACCCGGCGGCCTGATGCGGACCAATATTCCATCCTTCCGGCTGCCCGAAAAAGTTCTGGATGACGAAGTCGGCACTATCCTCAACATGGGCGTCGAGATTCGCTACAACTCGCCCGTCTCCAGCCTTCAGTCGCGTATTCAGGACGGCTACCACGCGGTGTTCGTCGGCACGGGCGCGCCCCGCGGCAAGGAACTCGAACTTCCCGGCCGCCATGACACACCCGCGGACAATCCGCGCATTCATATCGGCATCGACTGGCTGGAATCCATCGCCTTCGGGCATATCGACAAGATCGGCGAGCGAGTGCTCATCATCGGCGTGGGAAATACCGCCATGGATTGCTGCCGGTCGGCGCGGCGGCTGGGCGGCAAGGACGTTAAGGTGATGGCGCGCCGCCCGCGCGGATTTTTCAAAGCGTCGCCCTGGGAACTGGACGACGCGGAAGAAGAGGGCGTCGACATCGTCATCAATCACGCGCC
>DATIRX010000221.1:0-2800 GCA_035469225.1 Bryobacteraceae bacterium | reverse complement strand
GACCTGCTCCTCGAACAGACGGATCATCACCATCCGCCGGTACATATGGAGAAGCAGTTTTGTGTCGATGGCCGAGTTGGTCATTTACTTACTCCAGACATTCGCGCCAGCACTTCGAAAAGAATGGCGAAATCCTTCTTCGCCAGGCCCATGCCGCGCGCGGCCGTCAGCATTTCATTGGTCGCGGCAGTGGTCGGCAAAGGCACATCCACCTGGCGGCCCAGCTCCAATGCTAGCAGCATATCCTTTTGCATCATATTCACGTCGAACCAGGCTTGGTCGGGCATCTTTAGCACCATGGGACCGCGATATTGCACCATCGGCGACCCAATGACGCTGTGGGTCATCACATCCACGGCGGTCTCCCGCGCGATGCCGCTTTTCTCGGCCAGCAGGACGCCTTCGGAGAACGCCAGCATCTGCACCGCGAGGCTCAGATTGGTCGCTATCTTCATCACCAGCGCGAGTCCATTGTCGCCCACGTGCGTCACTTTCGGGCCGATGTCCAGCAGCAAAGGCTTCAGGCGCTCGAAGGTCTCGGGACGCCCTCCGACCATCACCGACAGTTTTCCTTGTTGCAGGGTAAGGACGCTGCCCGAGACGGGCGCATCCGCCATATCCGCGCCTTTTTCGCGCACGCGAGCCGCCAGGGCGCGGCTTACGGCGGGGCTAACCGTACTCATGTCGACCAGGCACTTGCCGGCGCTCAATCCGGCCAGCATTCCATCGGGTCCGGAGAACACCTGTTCGAGGGCCGCGGAGTTGGTGACCATCGATACCGTGACATCGGCAGCGGCGCAGACGGCGCGCGGCGAATCCGCCCACTTCATGCCGCGGTCGATCAGGCGCTGGGCCTTCGATCTGGTGCGATTGTAGCCGGTGACGGTGTGGCCTTTGTCGAGCAGACGAGCAACCATGTCGCCGCCCATCACCCCTAAGCCGACAAACCCCAAATTTGCCATCGTTCTAGTCTAACGCCGAAGGCGCTTCCTGACGCGTTACTTGAACCAGACCGTCTTGGCGTTCACGAACTCGCGGATCCCGTGAACCCCGAGTTCGCGGCCGTGTCCGGAGGCCTTGATTCCGCCGAAAGGCATCCGGGCATCCGAGGCCACCATCTGGTTGATGAACACCATGCCCGCGTCGAGCTCATTGGCGAAGCGCTCCCGTTCCACCGGATCATTGGTCCAGGCACTGGCTCCCAGGCCGAACCGAGTATCATTGGCGACCTGAATCGCCTGATCGATGTCCTTCACGCGAAACACACTGGCTACCGGACCAAATAACTCTTCGCGATAGGCAGGCGAGTCTTTGGGGATGTTCGCCAGCACGGTGGGAGCGTAAAAGCTGCCTGCGCGATCCACCGGTTTGCCGCCTGTCAGGATCCGCGCGCCCGCCGCAACGGTCTTTTGAACGTCGGCGTCGAGTGCAGCCACGGCGTCGCGCGATGCCAGCGGGCCGAGGTCGGTAGCCGGATCCATCGGATCCCCGATCTTCAAAGCCTCCATGATCTTTACGAAATCGCGCTCGAATTGGTCCGCGATCTTCTCGGCGACGATGAACCGTTTAGCCGCGATACAGGACTGGCCGTTATTGATCACCCGCGCCTTGACGGCGGTGGAGACGGCGTCGGCGAGATTCGCGCTGGGCATTACGATGAACGGGTCGCTTCCGCCCAGTTCCAGCACCACTTTCTTGATCTTTTTCGCGGCGGAGACGCCGACCTGAATGCCGGCTCCTTCACTTCCGGTGAGCGTGGCCGCGGCGATGCGCGAATCGGTAAGGACGCGATCCACCTGGCTCGCTCCAATGAGCAGCGTTTGGAATGCTCCCTCCGGAAAACCAGCACGCAGCAGAATCTCTTCGATCTTCAGCGCGCACTGGGGAACATTCGAGGCATGCTTCAACAGGCCCACGTTTCCGGCCATCAGTCCCGGAGCGATGAAACGGAACACCTGCCAGAACGGAAAGTTCCAGGGCATCACGGCCAGGATCACGCCCAAAGGCTGGTATCGAACATAACTGCGGCTGGCGGTGGTTTCTATGACTTCATCGGCCAGAAAGCGCTCGGCGTTTTCCGCATAGTAGCGGCAGGCGGTGGCGCACTTGGCGGCCTCGGCGATCCCAGAGGAAAGAGTCTTGCCCATCTCGGTCGTCATCAACCGGCCGAGAGATTCTTTCTCACCTTCCAGAATTTCCGCGGCCTTCGACATCATGCGCCCGCGATCGGCGAAACTCAGCTTGCGGAATTTCGAAAACGCGGCCGCAGCAGTTCGCATCTTGGACTCGATCTGAGAGTCCGAAAGAGGCTCGAAACTTCGCAGCAATTCTCCGGTTGCGGGGTTGACGCTTGCGATGGCCATGGTGATCCCGACTTTCCAGTATACGGTCTCAGTTCGCAGCACTTGCTATTCTTGTGACAATCGTGCCCAGCGCCGACAAACCCAAAGCATCCGGCGGCGTCGAATATCACATCCATACGGGCGCGAATGACCTGGCGCCGCTATGCCTGATCGTGGGTGCTCCGGGCCGCGCCGGCATGATCGCCGAGCGGTACCTGCAAAGCTCGCGGCGTTTTTCAAACGATGCTCGCGGGCTGGTTTCGCACACCGGGAAGTACCGCGACCGCGATGTTTCCGTGACCACCTCCGGGATGGGCGGCCCTTCGATGGGCATCGTGCTGCCGGAAGCCGTCCGCAGCGGAGCCCGCATCTTCATTCGCGTGGGATCGTGCGGCAGCTTGATCCGCGAGTCCAAAGTGGGGGACGTGATCATACCCACCGCGGCCATCCGCTTCGAC
>DATIRX010000220.1:0-4284 GCA_035469225.1 Bryobacteraceae bacterium | reverse complement strand
TTCTTGGTTTCCGGATCGACGTCCGCCAGCGTTCCAGTCTTCAGTACGATCGGGCGGCCGCCGGAAAGGACATACTTCAGATTCGCCGCGGGACGCGGACGGCGGTAGACAGAAATCGTCGGATCCGCGCTCTTGAGGCCGAATTGGGGACTGGTGTTGCACCCGGCCGGGTCGCGCACCACTTCGATCGTAAACTCGACGGGTTTCGGCGAGCCGTCGGCGTTCCTGGGCGGCCACTGCAGCGGAATCCGGAACAAGCCGCGCTTGAGCAGGAGGGAATGCGAGCTTTCCTGGTCCTGCGGGAGGCCGGGGCAATTCGATCCGTCGAATGCCGCGAAGACCGGGTCTTTGCGGTCGGTCAAACGCCAGCGCTCCAGAAGTCCGGTGGTGGAGACGCTCATGGAATAGGCTGGCTGATGACAATTCACGCAGGCTCGCCCGTTGGTTCCGAGAGCGGTAAAGAAGGGATGGCCTTCCGTGTTTACCGGTCCCGAGGCATTCAGAACACCCAGGGTTCCTTCGGTGCTGTCGAAAGCATCGAACTCCGGCAGAACCGAGCCGCCGTTGGGCTCAATCCAGGTAACCTTGAAACGATCCTGGTATTGCGCGCTCAAAGTGAGGGTAATGGCTGCCACAAAAATAACGATAAGAAACAGTCTTCGCATAGAAAGGGGCGGTCTTGGTACAGGATAGCGCTTTGGAGGATACCAGGCCGAGACGGTTTACCGCCGGGCGCCGGCCTTGCCGGGCGTCAATCCCGAGGACACGGTACGGCTATCGGGCCCGGCTCATGTGTAAGAACAGCGTGAGATATCGCCTGAGGTTTCCGGTGATCAGGAAATTCTCGCGGACGTGCTCGTGACCCTGCTCGCCCAGGCGGCGAGCGATATCGGGATGCGAGAGCAGAAACCTGATCTGGTAGGCGGTCCCTTCCACGGAATGTGCCAGCATTCCGGTTTGTTTGTGAATCACCTGCGTCGGAATGCCGCCTACCGCAGAGGCCACTACCGGCTTCTTCTTCCAGAGCGCCTCTGCCACGGTCAGGCCGAATCCTTCCCGCAGGCTCTTCTGGATCACGATGGTCGACGCGCGCTGCAGGGCATTCACCTCCAGCGGGGCGGCAGCCGGCAGTTCCAGTATGTGGATATCGGGATCGCCGGCGGCCTCCTGCCGGACCTCTTCCAGCACCGCCGCGCCTTCCGGATCGTCCGAGGCTCCCCCGCCCGCCAGTACCAGCTGGCAATCGAAGTAGCGCTTCACGATGCGGTAAGCGCGCACGACGCCGACCGGATCCTTCAGGCGGTCAAAGCGCGAGATCTGCGTCAGAATCGGACGCTCGGGGTCGATCCCGAACCCGGCCACCACTTGCGCAATGAATTCCGGCTCGAGTTCCCGGTTTTTATCGGCCAGCGGATCGATGGAAGGATAGAAAAGGTACTGGGGAATGGGCAGCTGTCGCGAGAATTGGGGAGATGAGAAGATCGCTCCGTCGTGGCGAACCACGTAAGGCTCCAGAAAGCTCCACACCGCCGGATCGGCATGAGACAGATCGATATGACAACGCCAGATCCATTTCCGGGGATCGTTTTGAGTCCGCGAATCGATCAGCCCCGCGGGCTGCGGGTCGTGGATCACCACGAAGCGGGTATCCAGAGCGAGGCGCGCGCGGTTACGCCGGTTGTATTCCCGGAAGATTTCGAAATCGGGCGGACCGAGTCTGGTGGCTTGGCCGTGAAGCGCGTTATGGAACGCTTTCGTCACTTCGTAAAACTCAGGGCCGCCCTCGATCACTTCCCAACACGGATCGAGACCGACTTCCCGCATCAGAGGCAAAAGCCGGATAAGGATTTCGGCAACTCCGCCGCCCACGGCGGTCGAATTGACCATGGATACCGTGGCGCCCTCCAGCGGACCTGCCAGCGCCCGCAGCTCTTCGATTTCCGCCGAGCCCAACAAGGCAGCATATTGCTCCAACGTCGATCCGGTCTGCTCGGCGACGGTGGTCACTGGGGAAGCTCCTGATCCACCAGCCGGACTAATTCCCGCCGGGCCGTGTCGAGCGTGTTGGTATAGATGTCAATCCCGTTGGCGCGCGCACCCAGGCGCTCCAAACCGAGCGCGTTGCTGAACCAATGGGAAAAGTCGTTGGTTTGCAATTGCAAACGCAGGCGTGACGCGATGAAATGATGGTAGAAAGAGGCATCGCTCAACCGTTCCAAACCCGCACGGAAGCCAGCCAGCGTCTTTGCATCCCCGGGTAGCGGGATGGTTACCTCCACTGCCCGGCAGAAATAGAAAGGCTCGAACGCTTCCTGCTGTATTTCCTTCGGATGCGCCTCGGCATACCCGGCGACAATGCGCCGTAGATCATTCCGCAGCTCCGCGATCGATACACAATCGCGAACATCGATGCTGGCCAGGCGCTCCGCCAGCTCGGCACGATTCAGACTGGCGAGGACCCATTGCGCGAAATCATTGGAAAATCCTTCGGTCAGGAAGTGATGCCGTCCCAGGCTCTGAAAGGTGTGGTGGAAAATGGCGGCGTCGCTGGAGTACTCCAGGCCCTCCTGCAGCTCCTCTATAGTGTTGGCCTGCTGATTCTCCACCTGTGTGAGATACGAAGCGGTCGCAAACTGGAAGGGTTGGGTTGCCGTCTTCATCCGATCTCCTGCGCCAATCGTTCGAGAAAAACCCGCACTTCGGCGATGCTGAACACGCGATAGCGGGCGTGCGTGGGCGCGGTCCGGCCCACCTGAACCGTAATGCCCTCGGACAGCGCCAGGAATGCCGGCTCATCCACGGCGTCGTCGCCGATAAAAACCGGGAGCGTACCTGGAAGCGCGCGACGCCACTGGCGCCGCACGGCTGCCCCCTTATCCTGCGCTTCGGCCGGGATCACCTCAAAAGACCGCTCCCCGGCGAAAGCGTAAAACGCGCCCCGGTGCGGCTGTAGATAGCGGGCCATCTCCTCTCGCACTTTGCGGACGTCGCCCTGAGATGCCCTGGCGTAGTGAATCGTCAAAACCGCGCCTTTGTCTTCAAGCCATGTCTCCGGCGTTTCCCGCACCACGCGACGCGCCCACGCCTTCAGGCATGGAAGCAGGAGCTCACTGCTTTCCCGCAACGCGGCACGCTCGCGGCCCGGGCGGTTTTCCCACCCGTGCAAACCCAAATATCGGATGCCCGCCACACCAATCCTGTTACGCACATCGGTGTGTTTCCGCCCGCTGATGATCCACACGCGAACGCGGGGATTTTGCCCCAGCCGCGCCACTACCCTGCGCATGCCAGGGCCCAGGAGAACCTGATCCGGATGGGGACGGAAGGGCGTGAGCGTGCCGTCGAAATCCAGGAACAGCGCCACCGCCCGAGCGCCTCGGATCCGCGCGGCCACCTGATTCCAGCAAGCGAAAACATACCGGGCTCCGTCTCCCATCACGCCCTCGAAGCAGCAGCATGCTCCAGCTCCTGCCGGACCTCCTTGGCGGGAGTACGAATCTCACATAATTCCGAAATCAGGTTACCGGCCCAGCGATAGATGTTGTGTTCACGCACCACGGTGCGCATGCGCCGCATCCGCAGCTGCCGTTCTTCGGGCGACATCTGCACGGCCCGATGGATGGCCGCGGCCACTTCTTCCGTGTCGTAGGGATTCACAATCAACGCGTCCACCAGCTCATGGCAAGCTCCGGTGAAACGACTGAGGAGCAGCACGCCCTGCTCATCGTGTCGCGCGGCCACGTATTCTTTCGCCACCAGGTTCATGCCGTCGTGGAGCGAGGTGACCATGCACAAATCCGCGTGCCGATAGTACGGGAGAATCTCTTCCCGGCTGTGATGACGAGCCAGAAGAATGATCGGCTTCCACTCGCCGGTCTGGAACCGGCGATTGATGCGCTCGGCCTCTTGCTCGACCTCCATCACCAGATCGTGGTAGCGACGGATTTCAGACCGGCTGGGTGCGCCGATCTGAACAAAGGTGAAGTCGCCGCGAAAGCTGGGGTATTTCTCGAAGAACCGCTCCAGTCCGCGGAATCGCTCCGGAATACCTTTGGTATAGTCGATTCGATCCACCCCGACTCCCATAAAAGGCGCGCGTACGCCATGCGTAGCGAGCAATTCTGCACGCTCCAGATAACGCATCTCCGTGGCGGAAGATCCGTCGTCGGTTTCCATGGCGACGCTGATCGGAAATCGCCGGACCACCGTCAAGTGGTCGTGACGGCTGACCGCGCTGGCCTCCCGTTCAATCCGGCATTCCAGAACACGGTCCACGGTTTCCAG
>DATIRX010000219.1:0-11889 GCA_035469225.1 Bryobacteraceae bacterium | reverse complement strand
ACTCCGCTTCACACCATCATCGGCTTTTCCGAATTGCTCGCCGAGGAACTGGAAGGACCGCTCAATCCCAAGCAGATGCGATTCATCCAGCACATCCACAAGGATTCCTTGCACCTGCTGGAACTGATCAACGACATTCTCGATATCAGCAAAATCGAGGCCGGACGGCTGGAATTGCGCCCGGAGGCGTTCGACTTTGGCACGCTGGTGGCCGAGTCGCTTGCCTCGGTTCGCGCCCTGGCGGAAGCCAAATTTCAGGTTCTGGAAGCCGATCTGCAGGTTGCCACCGCCATCGAAGCCGATCGCCTGCGCATCCGGCAGGTCCTGGTGAACCTGCTCAGCAACGCCATCAAGTTTACGCCGGAGCAGGGCCGCATTCGCGTGGAAGCTCGCGTGCAAGATCGTTTCGTCGTGATTTCAGTCATGGATACGGGAATCGGCATTCCGGCGGAGGAGCACGATTTTATCTTCGATAAGTTTCACCAGGTGGGCCACACCACTCTGGGGGTCCGCGAGGGCACCGGGCTGGGCTTGGCCATTACCAAACGCCTGGTGGAGCAGCACGGCGGGACCGTCCGGGTGGATAGCCAGCCGGGGGAGGGAAGCACGTTCTTCGTTACTCTTCCAGTTGCGCCGCCCGCAACAACTGCCGGACGAAAGACGCAACGCTCATGAAGAAGGTGCTGGTCGCCGACGACCGGGAAACCGGACGGGAGCTGGTTCGCGCAGTTCTGGAAAACTCCGGACATCAGGTCTTCGAGGCTAGCGACGGCCTCGATGCGGTGGAGCAAGCGCGCCAGATCCGTCCCGACCTGATCATCCTCGACATTCACATGCCCGGGCTGGATGGATTCCAGGTGATCGAAAAGCTCCGCGCGCTGGAGGGATTTGCGGTGACCCCGATTATCGCCCTCACCGCCAGCGCGATGATGGGGGACCGGGAGCGTGCCATGGCGGCCGGCTTTACCGGCTACATCACGAAACCCATTCGGCTGGACGCGTTGCGGACCGAAGTGGAGCGTTTGCTAGCATAAATCAATGCCCGCACAGCCCGCGCTGTCCTTGCTCATCATCGACGACAATCCAGGCAGCCTGGAGATGCTGTCCAGCGCTCTCGCGCAGCCCGATCTCGAAATCCTCACTGCGTCG
This sequence comes from Bryobacteraceae bacterium, assembly GCA_035469225.1. Taxonomy (GTDB): domain Bacteria; phylum Acidobacteriota; class Terriglobia; order Bryobacterales; family Bryobacteraceae; genus Palsa-187. Next base: position 10,740 of record DATIRX010000219.1, on the reverse strand, counting down.
GATCCGGAAGAAGGCGTGGACCTGGTGCACAGCCGTCGTCCGCAAATCGTGCTTACCGATCTCATCATGCCGGGAATGACGGGCATGGAGGTGTTGGAGCGCGTGATGGAATTTGATCCGGCTACGGAAGTGATTCTGATGACCGCGCACTATTCCACCGAGTCGGCCGTGGAGGCTATCAAAAAGGGCGCGTCGGACTATCTGAACAAACCTGTCTCGATTGCGGCGCTGCGGACCAAGATCGGCGCCCTGCTGGAAACCGCACGCAAGCGCCAGAGAGCCAGCCAGATCGAAGACGAATTGCTCGCCAGCGCCGAATTCGAGGGCATTATCGGGAATAGCCCTTCCATGTGGGATATGTTCTCGCGGATTCGCCGTGTAGCGCCGCATTACCGCGCCGTGCTGATTACCGGCGAAACCGGCACCGGCAAGGACCTGATCGCGCAAGCGCTGCATCGCCTGAGTCCCGCATCACAGGGGCGCTATGTGGTGCTGAATTGCTCGGCCGTTGTCGAAACGCTGTTTGAAAGCGAGCTGTTTGGCCACGTGCGCGGCTCCTTCACCGGCGCAACCCACGATAAGGCCGGCCTGTTCGAACATGCCCATGGCGGAACGCTGTTCCTGGACGAGATCGGCGACATGCCTCTGGCGACGCAAGCCAAGCTCTTGCGCGTTTTGCAGAATCAGGAAGTGCTTCGGGTGGGCTCGCTGACTCCGCGCAAGGTGGACGTGCGAGTGATTGCCGCCACCAATCGCGATCTGCGGAAAGAGATCGCCGAAAAACGTTTTCGCGAAGATCTTTACTACCGGCTGTCCATGGTGGAGATCAAGGTGCCGTCGCTCGAGGAGCGCAAAGAAGATCTGCCCCTTCTGGAGCGTCACTTTATCGCCAAGTTCGCCGCGCAGTACGGGAAGGAGATCGCCGGCTTGACGCGCCGCGCGCAAATCCGGCTGGCTCAGCACTCCTGGCCGGGCAACGTTCGCGAACTGGAAAACGTGATCGGCCACGCGTGCATGATGACCCTGGGAGATACCATCGACGTTCAGGATTTGCCGCCCTATCTGCAGATTTCCGGCTCGTTGGAGGAAGCCCCTGCCAGCGCCGAAACGGCATCCGGAGTCGCGACGCTCGAAGATCAGGAACGGCAGCTGATCATGCGAGCCATGCAGACGGCTGGCGGCAACCAGTCCCACGCCGCCCGGCTGTTGCGGATCGGCCGTGATGCACTCCGCTACAAGCTAAAGAAACACAACCTGTAGTTCGCCTGCCTTACACGCTCAAGACCGGACAGGGTGCATGCCGGATGATCCCGTAGGAATGCGTCCGCAGGCGTCCCAGCGATTCATGCAGCGTTCCCCGGCCGATCACAACCAGATCCGCATTGTGGCGCTCGGCCTCTTCGCGGACGCTGCCGGCGACTTCGCCTATGGTCACGCACAACGGCGCCACGATACCCAGGGATTTTTGCATCGTACCGATCGTTTCGGTGGCCTGCGCCCGCAGCGTTTCCTGGAGCTCCCGGTCCAGCTGGCGCTCCGGCCAGCCCTGAATCCCGGAAACCGCGTGCACCAGCCGCAGCGTGGCCCCGGAATTCTTGGCATATTCAGCCGCCCATTCCATCAGCGGAGTGCTCTTGGGCGTTGCGTCTATGGCGCACAGGACGTTGCGTCCGGCCAGGTGATTGAGTGCCGGCCGATCTTCGATATGCGTGGCTGTCCAGACCGGACATTGCGCGTCGTGGAGTACCTTGGCTGTGACCGATCCCAGCAGAAGGCTGCGAAACGGTCCGTATCCGTGGGTCGGCATCATGATTAAATCGGCGCCTTGCGTATGCGCAAAACGCGTGATCGCTTCCGCCGGTTCGGCAATTTCCGCTACCCGGTCCACCTTGAAGCCGGCGAACTCCTGCACCAGCGTGCCGTTTAGCCTGGCCTCCAGATCGCGTTGGATCTCGTCCATATCGACCAGCATGGCCGAAGGATCGCCGGCGGCGGCCTGCCAGAAGGGCGAAACCGTGCTCAGAAGCGTGATTCGTGCGCCGAACCGCTGGGCCATGGCCCGAACGAAGGGAACCGCCCCGCAGCATCGCTCCGAGAAATCGACCGGGAACAGGATGTGCTTGATTGCCAGCATACGCTCTCCTTCTCGCTACGGCATAGTGCAATCCGCCCGCCACGATGGTACGACTGAAAACGGAGGGGTTACGCGCGCTTGAACGGCCTGGCCCGCTTCGCCTGTGTGAAACCGCGCAGGCCCAGCGGTACGCCGCGTCCGCCCGGGCGCCCCTTTCGGCCGCAAATGTGGCACACTGGATTCTATTCCCGGAGCGGATTTATGGTCGGGAGAACCGTCCACCACTATCAATTCTTAGAAAAACTCGGAGCCGGAGGCATGGGCGAAATCTGGAAAGCCCAAGACACCCGCCTCAATCGTATTGTTGCCGTTAAGGTGCTCACCAGCGCCAGCGCGGGCGATCCCGAACGCCGCCGGCGCTTTATCCAGGAAGCCCAGGCAGCCTCCGCGCTGAATCACCCCAACATCATCACGATTCACGACATCATCTCGGAAGGCGACGCCGAGTTCATGGTGATGGAATTCGTGCAGGGCAAGACCCTCATCGATCTGATCCCCAAGGGCGGGCTGCGGGTCCCCCAGGTGCTCAAGTACGCCGTCCAGATGACCGATGCCTTGCAGGCCGCGCACTCCGCCGGGATCATCCACCGCGATCTCAAGCCCGGCAATGTCATGGTCACCGAAACCGGACTGGTCAAAGTGCTGGACTTCGGCTTGGCGAAATTGACCGACAGCAGCCCCTTGAGCCAGACCGGCAGCTCGGGCGATGACGCCACCCGCACTATCGCCGAAGCACCTTTGACGGTGGAAGGGTCCATCATCGGTACGGTCAGCTACATGTCGCCTGAACAGGCCCAGGGCAGGAAGGTCGACTCCCGCTCGGACATTTTTTCCTTCGCCGTGGTGCTCTACGAGATGGTCACCGGAACGCGTGCGTTTGCGGGCGATTCGGCTCTCTCCACGCTCTCGGCGATCTTGCGGGATGAAGCCCGGCCTATTCCCGAAATCGCTCCGGATACGCCGCCGCAATTGGAGCACGTCATCCATCGCTGCCTGCGCAAACAACCCGACCAGCGCTTCCAGACCATGAGAGAAGTGCAGGCGGCTCTGGGCGCCCTCAAGCATGAGTCCGACTCCGGCATGCTGTATCGCACGCGCGCCGGAATGGAGCCGTGGCCCAAGCCCAAGCGTTCTACGCTTCCATTGGGGATGACCTGGCTGACGGGTGCCGGAGCGGCCGTCGTGGTTCTGGCCATCGCCGGCGGCGGAGCCTGGTGGTGGACTCATCGGACGCCCAAGACGGAACCTGCGCCGCAGATCGCCGCGCAAACCAATGCTCAGCCCGCGCCAGTCCCCGCCGAAGCGCCTGCTGCCGCTCCGGCTCCTCCCGGGGTCCCCGTGGATCAGGCACTTACCAATGACAACATCGTCCAGATGCTGGAAGCGAAAGTCTCGCAGGCCATCATCCTGAGCCAGATTCGCAACTCGAAAACCGCCTTCAACCTGTCGGCCCAGGAAGTGATCCGCCTGTCGAAGGCGCGCGTTCCTGAGAACATCATTGAGGCCATGCGGGATCCCAAAGCCGTCCCGGTCAAAGCCGCCGCCCCGCCTGTTTCACCAGCGGCAACCCCGGTTGCTCCTCCCGCGCCAGTTTCGGCATCCTCGTCTTCACCTGGGCCTGCCGCTGCGCCGGCGCCGCCTGAAGCTGTCCCTGCTGTTTCCGCGGCTGCCTCTCGCCCCGCGGTGGCGGTCACTCTAAGTGACGGTATGGCATTTTCCATCACCCTGGCGGAAGACATTCCGCAGAACGCTGAGGAAGGGCGTCAGATTCACTTCACGGTTGCGAAAGATGTGCGCGCCGGGGACCTGGTGGCGATCGCCAAGGGCGCTCCCGTCTCCGGTGAGGTTGCGCAAGCAGCCCGCAAGGGAACGCTGGGGTTCGGGGGATCCAAGGCAATGTTGCGGCTGCTGGTCGTCGATGCCGTGGATGGCAAGAAATACCGCGTTCGCGCGCAGTCGGCCCGCAGCGCCGATGGCAAAAATGAACGCTCGGTGGAAACCAACGTCAAGCCCAAGAATAAGGAACTGGCCGCCGAGGCGGGCACCGAGTACGTCGCCTATATCGACGGCGATGTGACCATATCCGTGAAGAAATAGGCTTTCCCGCTTTACGGCAGCTGGAGCGGCTTCTGGGTTGTGAACGTAAGCACAGTTTCCGATGGAATCCGCACCTGCTGGCCCTTCATCACCGTTTGCGCGCCCGCACCCGCCGCGGCTCCCGCGCCCGCTCCGATGGCCGCGCCCTTTCCGCCGCCCGCGATGGCTCCGATAATCGCTCCGACCGCGCCCACGGCCGCAGCGGATTTCGCCGTACGCGCGCCGCGCGATCCGCTGTATTCGGAAACATCCGAGCTGTTCACTGCTACGGTCTTGCCGTCGGTGGTAATCGATATGAGTTGCACGGTTAGGGCGGCCCTGCCTTGCAGCTTGCCTGACTCCTGCTCGGAAACCAGCCGCACCCGGGCGTCCGCACCTTTCTGCACCACCACGTCATTGCCCAGCGTGAGGGGATCTTCCAGGCTGGCCCGAAATTCATCCCCCTCCCGGTTCCTCTCGGAATCCACGGGATCGATCAGCCGCACGCTGATCTGGGTGCCGGAGGGAAGTTCGCGCACGCTGCCCTGCTGGACCATCAGCGCCAGAATCCTCTCGCTGACGCCGGCCTGCTTCAGCTCCACGATGCGCGATGCGGTGGCCGTGAACTTGGCCGGCTGAGCATTCAGCAGATCGATCACAAACCGATCGCTGAATCCGGCCTGCACCAGTCGCAGTACGGAATCCGAGTTCAACGGCTCCCGCGAAGGCGACTTTCGGACCACCGCCGAAATAATCCGTTCGTTCACGCCTTCGTTCTTGAGCGCCACCAGCGCGGAAGGTTCGCTCGCCAACCGCGAGCCCTGCTGGTCGATCAGGTTCAGGATGAAATCCTCGCTCAGGCCGGCCTTGCTCAGTTTGATCAGATCCGGGTTGGTCAACGTAGCCTGTGCGGACAGCGTGCCCAACGCCACCGATACGCAAAGTACGGAAAGCTGTAATGATTTCTTCATATGTTCCTTAAGCCCTCTTCACCTTTGATGTTACTCCCCGACGAAAGGTTGCGTATACTGTGCCTGGGGATTAAGGTTAGGAGAACTATGAGCGCCGTTTTCTTTGCGGGCGTCGTGTCCCTGTTCGCGGCCTCCCTTTCCGCGCAATGGCTGAACCAGCCTACGGCCGGTATCCCGCGAACCCCCGACGGCAAGGCCAATCTTTCCGCTCCGGCTCCTAAAGCCTCCGATGGCAAGCCCGACCTCTCCGGCCTGTGGCGCCTGGGAGTGGAAATCGGCGTGGGTGCGAATATCACCGCCGATCTGCCCGCGGGCGATATCCAGCCCTGGGCCGCCGCGCTTTCCCGCCAGCGTTTGGGAGATTTCGGAAAAGACGATCCCGAGATCACCGGCTGCCTGCCCGGCGGGCCCCGCCACATTACACGCGCCGGCCTGGCCAAAATCGTCCAGACTCCCGGGCTCATGGTGATTCTCTATGAAGACTTGGCCTATCGCCAGATCTTTCTGGATGGCCGCCAGCTCCCTCAGGATCCCAATCCGAACTGGATGGGCTTCTCGGTAGGCCATTGGGAAGGCGACACCCTGGTGGTCGAAAGCGCCGGTTTTAACGACCGCACCTGGCTGGATTTCGCGGGGCATCCGCACACCGAAGCGCTGCGCATGACCGAGCGCTACCGCCGCCGCGATTTCGGTCACATGGATTTGCAAGTGACGATCAACGATCCCCAGGCGTACGCCAGGCCCTGGACCGTATCGGCGGGCGGAACGCTGGCGGCCGACACCGAAATGCTCGAATACGTCTGCCTGGAGAACGAGAAAGACCGCGTCCACCTGATCGGTCGTACCGAGGAAGAGAAGAAAGTCACCGTCGCGCCCGAGATTCTGGCCAAGTACGTGGGCGTCTACGAGGTGGCCTCCGCCACCGCCTTCGACTCCCGGGCTCCTCGGAATGTTTTCAGCATCACGCTGGTGGACGGCGAGCTTCTGATCGACCTGCAGGGCAAGGGGAAAGTGCCCATGATCCCGCTGTCGGAAACCGAGTTCTCCCCCCGCCTGCTGGGCACCTATCAGTTCATCAAGAACGAGCAGGGGGTTGTCACCCACATGCTGGTGCATTCGGCGGAAGAAGTGCTTACCGCGGTCCGCAAAACGCCGGTTCCTTAAGTCCTCTTAACTCGCCACCGGCTCGATTTACGGTATGCTAGACGGTCCATGTTTGTTTACGCGGCTACCATCTTCCTGAGCGCTTTTCTCCTGTTCCAGGTCCAGCCGATGATCGCGAAATTCGTCCTGCCGTGGTTCGGAGGATCGGCCGCGGTGTGGAGCGCATCGCTGCTCTTTTTCCAGCTTTTGCTGCTGGCCGGCTACCTCTATGCCCACTGCCTGATCCGTTATCTGAAACCCCAGCGGCAGATCGCCGTCCACCTCACCCTGCTGGTCCTCAGCCTGGTTACCCTGCCCATCATTCCAAAGGATTACTGGAAACCCGTGGGTGGAACCGACCCGCTGTTGGGCATACTTCTCCTGCTTGGCGCCACGGTCGGGCTGCCCTACACGCTGCTGTCTGCTACCAGCCCCCTGCTGCAGGCCTGGTATGTGCGAACGCACTCCGGCGCGATTCCCTACCGCCTGTTCGCGCTGTCCAACTTCGGTTCCATGCTGGCGCTGCTGAGCTATCCGTTTCTGGTCGAGCCCAACATCGCTCTCCGTTCTCAGGCCCGGATTTGGTCATTGGGATTTGCCGCCTTCGCCGTCGTCTGCGGATTGGCCGCATGGAAAAGCCGCAGCGGAGCCGACGCCTTGCAGACGGCTGCTCATGAAGAGGCCCCGCCTCCCAAGTTCTCCACCATCCTCCTGTGGATTGCGCTGGCGGCATGTGCCTCTACCCTGCTGCTGGCCACTACCAGCCACCTCACGCAGAACGTCGCACCGATCCCGCTGCTGTGGATTGCGCCGCTCAGTATCTATCTGCTCAGCTTCATCCTCTCGTTTGAAAGCGATAAGATTTATCAGCGCTGGCTGTTCCTGCCGCTGGGACTGGTCTCCCTGGGCGCCTTCACCTACGGCATGAGCGAGTATGAGAACAACAGCGACGTCATCAAGCGCCTGATCCCGATGCTGTGCGGGGCCCTATTCATCGCCTGCATGGTCTGTCACGGCGAGCTCGCCAAGCGCAAGCCGCATCCGCGCTATCTTACGCTGTTTTTCCTGATGGTTTCCGTGGGCGGCGCCATCGGCGGATTGTTCGTCGCGCTGCTGGCGCCCCGCATTTTTCCCAACTACTGGGAGATGCCCATCGCCATCACCGGCCTGGGCATTCTGATCGCTATCGTGCTTTCGTCCGACGATAATGGCGTTCCGCGGCCGCTGGCGGTGCGCGCATCGCTGCTGATCGTCGCGCTCTCCTTCGGGGTCTATCTGGCCCGCCTGGAACGCCGTGCCAACAAGGACTACCTGCTGTCGGCGCGCAATTTCTACGGCGTCCTGCGTGTTCGTGACGATCCGCCCGAAGCCAGCTTCGCGGGCGTGCGCGTTCTGATTCACGGCACCATCAACCACGGCACACAGCTTCTTGGCCCCGGCGGCGGCCGCATCCCGACCTCGTATTTCGGCGAAACCTCGGGCATCTCCCGCGCCATCCGCAGCAAGGGCGCGAACGGTCCTATTCGGATCGGCATTCTGGGGCTCGGCGCAGGCGTCACGGCCACCCTGGCCCGCGCCGGCGATACGCTGCACTATTACGAAATCAATCCCCTGGTCTTCGAAATCGCCCAGACCAAGTTCGACTTCTGGAAATCCTGCCCGGCCGATAAGCACCTGTATTTTGGCGACGGCCGCTTGACGCTCGAGAGCATGAAGGACAGCGAGAATCTCGATTTCCTCGCCATGGACGCCTTTACCAGCGACGCGGTTCCCATGCACCTGCTCACCCGCGAAGCTTACGCCACGTACCAGCGGCACATGAAACCGGACGGCGTTCTGGCGATCAATATTTCCAATCGCTACCTGGATCTGGAGCCGATCATCGCCCAAGCCGCCAAAGAGATGGGTTGGTCGGGGGCGATGGTGTACGATGAGGGTGTTTCGGAAACCTACTACGTTTCCAATACCTGGGTTTTGCTGACGAAGGATCCCTCGATTTTCGCCCATCCCAACTTTCAGGATGCCAATGCCACCGCGCTCCAGCCGCGCCCCGGATTCCGATCGTGGACGGATGACTACAGCAATATCATCCAAATCCTGCGCTGACAGATTTACAGTGAAAAAAGCCAAACTCTCATGATCCTTTACGCACTTACCATTTTTCTGAGCGCATTCCTGCTGTTTCAGGTCCAGCCCCTGATCGCCAAGATCATTCTGCCGTGGTTCGGAGGCTCGGCCGCGGTGTGGGCCGCCGCCCTGCTGTTCTTCCAGATCTCGCTCCTGGCCGGATACGCCTACGCGCACGCCCTCACGAAATTCGCCAAGGCGAAGACGCAAATGCTGATTCACGGCGGACTGCTGCTGGTAAGCTGCGCGCTGCTGCCCATTCTGCCGAACGTTTCGTGGAAACCCACCGCGGTCGGCGATCCCACGCTACGCATTCTCGAGCTGCTGGCCGCCACCATCGGCCTGCCTTACTTCCTGCTTTCTTCCACCAGCCCCCTGCTCCAGGCCTGGTATGTGCGGCGCACCGGCAGCGGCGTCCCCTACCGGCTGTTCGCGTTGTCGAATTTTGGATCCATGCTGGCGCTGCTGAGCTTTCCTTTCGTCGTGGAGCCCAACATCGCGTCTCCGCAGCAGGCCTATATCTGGAGCGCGGCTTATGTGGCATTCGCCGCGTTGTGCCTGCTGGCCGCGTGGGTCAGCCGGAACAGGTCTGAAGACTTCCAGACGCCCGAAGTTGCCGCCGCGGCGGTCATCGAGGATTCCAGCGCTTCGTTAGCGCCCCGCCCGACCGTGGGACAGCTGGCATTGTGGATCGGCCTGGCTGCTTGCGCCTCCACGTTGCTGGTGTCCATCACCAATCACATGAGCCAGAATGTGGCGCCGATACCGCTGCTTTGGGTCGTGCCGCTGGCGATCTATCTGCTCACCTTCATCCTCGCGTTTGAAAGCGACAAAATCTATCAGCGCTGGATCTTTCTGCCCTGGGTCGCGCCGGCTCTGGGTTGGATGGCCTACGCCCTCTACGCAGGCGAGGGAAATTTTCATATCAAATATTCGATTCCCATCTTCTGCGCCGGTTTGTTTATCTGCTGCATGCTGTGCCATGGCGAGCTCGCACTGCATAAGCCGGCTCCGCAATACCTGACGCTGTTCTACCTGATGGTGTCGGTGGGAGGCGCCATTGGCGGAGTCTTCGTGGCGATCATCGCGCCCCGCGTGTTCAACTCTTACCTGGAGCTTCCGATTGGTCTGGTGGCCTGCGGCGTGCTGGCAGTGATCGTGCTGTTTAACGTCGAAATCCCCAAGCTCGGCGCGAACCCGGTACGGATCGTGCTGGCCATCGGCGTCGGCCTCCTGGCCGGATACCTGATGCGGAAAGAGAATGCCGACCGGCAGGGCTACCACCTGTTTGCGCGGAATTTCTACGGCGAACTGCGCATCCGCGATGACGATGTCAGCCAGGAATACGCCCTGCGCAACCTGCTCCACGGGACCATCAACCATGGCTCCCAGCGCTTGAATCCGGAGCATCGCTACGAAGTCAATTCGTATTACGCGCCCAGCTCGGGCATCGGCCGCACCATGGGCGCGAAACAGGCGCTGGGCCCGGTTCGCTACGGCGTGGTCGGCATGGGCGCCGGCGTCATGACCGGATACTGCCGTGCGGGCGATTACGTCCGCGTCTATGAGATCAATCCGCTGGTGAAGTCACTCTCCGACCGCGGCGAGTTCACTTTCTTCGGCCATTGCGCGGGTGATAAACAGGTGCTCATGGGCGATGCGCGCTTGACGATGGAGAAACAAGAGCCGCAGAACTACGACGTGCTGGTGATCGACGCGTTCTCCAGCGATGCGATTCCTGTTCACCTGCTGACGCGCGAGGTCATGCAGCTCTATTTCAAGCTGCTGAAACCGGATGGCGTGCTGGCCGTGCACATCTCGAATCGCTATTTGGATCTGGCGCCGGTGTGCGCCCGCGGGGCCGAGTTCGTCGGCAAGAAAGCTACAGTAGTGAGCGACGATGCTTCGGATAATACCTTCGCCAATTCCACCACCTGGGTTCTCATCACCTCTCAGGACAACAATGTCTTCCAGAAGCCCAGTTTCGAAGGCGCCAACATGTACCCTGCTTCCGCAGCCCCCACGTTCCGCGGCTGGACCGACGATTACAGCAGCATCCTTCCGATCTTAAGTTTGAATTAGCCGGCAGCCAGGGCGGGGCCCGGGCAGCACGGCCCGGATGACTTTCTCGACGCCGGCGTCCCAGTCGGGAAACAGATCGACGTACTGCACATGTTCGCGGATCTGGCGAGGGACGGCGCAAGCATCGAAGCGCACCGGCACAACGAAGGCTTCCTCCAGCGGCCTCTGACGCGCGCAGCGGAGCGCCCACCGCAGCTCGCTCTGGAA
>DATIRX010000218.1:0-41792 GCA_035469225.1 Bryobacteraceae bacterium | reverse complement strand
CAGCGCGTTCCCCGCCGAAACATTCATGGACGCGCCCTGGCTGGTCCGCATCAGGCCGTAAATGAGCCACGGCTGCCGGCCGACTTCGGCGGTGATCCAGCCGGCTGTGGTCGCGATATAGGGAAAGGGCAGCGACAGCATGGTCACCCACAACCATCCCCGTGCGTGATACAGCCGTCCGGTCCACAGCAGCCCGGTGGAGACCGCCAGGATCGCGATGAAAATGGTCCCCAGCCCGACCATGATGTGGTAGCTGTAGTACAGCAGCGGGATGTTATCCGGCCACTGCTCCGGCGGAAACGCATTCAGGCCTTTCACCTCCGCCTTCCATCGTTGATAGGTGAGCATGCTCAGCGCTCGCGGCACCAGCAGGGGATTATCCAGCCGCTTCTTTTGCATATCCGGCTGGCCCAGCAGTGCGATGGGCGCGCCTTCCTTGCTTTCAAACAAGCCCTCCATCGCCGCCAGCGTGACGGCCTGATACGTCGCCACGTTCTTACCCTGCCGGTCGCCCGTCGGAAAGATCATCAGCACGGATGCGATGCAGCCCGCCACCACCCCGGTGCGGACAAATATCCGGCCATGCTCCGTGCTCCGGCCTTGCAGCAGATAGAATGCGCCCAGTCCCATCATCACGAAACTGGCTGTGACCACCGAAGCGATCATGTTATGGAGATACTGCCAGAACGCCCAGGGATTCAGCAGCACCGCCCAGACATCGTCCAGCCGGATCGCGCCATCCGGGCCCAGCGAGTAGCCCACCGGATGCTGCATCCACGCATCGGTCGCGATGATAAAGAATCCCGATAGCCACGATCCGAGAAACACCAGAAAGGCCGAAGCCCAGTGCGCCTGGGGCTCAAACGCTTTTCGCCGAAGAGGAACAATCCCAGGAAGGCTGACTCCATAAAGAACGAGAAGACGCCCTCCATCGCCAGCGTCTGCCCGAGCACGCCGCCGGCTGCTTTCGAAAACCCCGCCCAGTTTGTTCCGAACTGAAATTCCATGGGGATCCCGGTTACCACGCCCATCGTGAAGTTGATCGCGAAAATCTTCCCCCAGAAACGGGCGGCGGCGTGATAGCGCGGGTCATCGGTGCGCAGCGCGGCCGTCTTCAGAATGACGATCAGCAGCGCCAGCCCCATGGTCAGCTGCGGAAACAGATAGTGAAACGTGATCGTGAAGGCGAAGTGGAGACGGTGCATCAGGACGGCCGAATCCATGCACACGATGATACGCAGTAGCGGCGTCCCTTCGCCAGCGGTAGAATCGGGAACGGCCTAAGGAGCTTTCATGAAGAAAATCTTTCGCATCGCAATACCAGCCGCGGCGCTGGTCCTGTCCGCGATCCTGCCCTTCGCGGCAACTGGGCAGACGAAGAAGCCGGCAGCCCCCAAGTCGCTGCGCCTATACATTCTCGATTGCGGCGATATCACCGGCGTTGGAGAAACACAGTTCGGGTTCAAGCAGGGCCAGCTGGCCGATTCCAGAATGGTCACGCCTTGCTACCTCGTGGTGCATCCGCGCGGCACGATGATATGGGACACCGGTGAAATCCCGGACGCCGATTTCAAGGGAAATCCGACGAAGGCTGGCGCGTTCGCCATCACCCGGCCCTTGTTGCCGCAGCTCGCCGCGCTCGGCTACACGCCCGCTGATATCACCTACCTCGCGCTCTCGCACTATCATGGCGATCACGTGGCCAACGCCAACGCCTTTGCCGGCTCAAACTGGATCGTCCAGGATGTCGAGCGCGCCGCCATGTTCGCGAAGCAGGACGCGAAAGCCAAAGGGCCGACCACTCCGGATCTTGCCTATTTCAGCAAACTCGAAAAGAGCAAAACGACCCTGCTTCACAGCGAGGATCATGATGTCTTCGGCGACGGAACTGTCATCATCAAGTTCACGCCCGGTCACACGCCCGGCCATCAGTCGCTATTTCTAAAATTCGCGAAAACGGGTCCGGTGGTGCTCTCTGGCGACCTGTATCACTATCCCGAAGAGCGCAGCCTGGGTATCGTTCCTGGGTTCGACTTCAACGCGGATCAGACGCGCAAGTCCCGCGCCGATCTCGAAGCCTTCATCAAGAAGTCAGGTGCGGTCCTGTGGATCCAGCACGGCACTGCCGACAACGCCAAGCTGAAGAAGGCTCCTGAATTTTACGAGTAGGTAGGACAGGCGATCTTGTCGCCTGTCAGCCTTAAAAAACCAGTTTCAACGCCACCTGCATGATCCGCGGATCCTGCGCCGTCAGGATCTGCCCAAATTGCGCCGTGTTGTTACGAGCCGTTGTAACGGGCCCCGCACGGTAGCTGTTGGTCAGGTTGAACGCCTCGCCGCGCAGCTCGACATTGATGTTCTCGCGCACGCGGAAGCCGCGGGAGAGCGCCATGTCGACGGTCCAGAAACCGGGCCCGGGGACGTTGGACCGCCCCAGATTGCCCAGCGTGCCATTGGCCGGCTGCGTGAACGCTGCCGGGTTGATCCAGCAAGCCGCGTTGGGGTGCTCACACAGAGGATTCGCGAGCGCCTGGTTGGGACGCTGCGCCGCTGCTCCGGTCAGCGCGAAGTCGATGCCGGTGGTAACCGTCTGGAACGCGCCCGATAAGATCCGGTAGCTGGGCGACAGCCTCCAGTCGCTGGCCAGCGTCCGCAGGATGGCACCCTTGAACTTGGGAGATTCGAGCACCGCATTGAAGTTCGCGATGTGCCGCCGATCCAGGGCCTGAGTTCCATCCAGCGTGCCCGTCTGGCAATTCCCGCGGTCGCGACGCCGGTCATTGGCATCCGAGTAGGTGCCGCCCGCGCCGCCGACCAGGGAGCCGATGGTTACGTCGCCGATGCAGTGAGACCACGTGTAGTTCGCATTGAAGCTGATGCCCTGGCTCAGGCGTTTCTGCAATGACAGAATCATTCCGTTGTAACTGGCCGTCCCGCCGGATTCGAACTGATCGACGAATCCCAGCAGGCCTCCCTCGGTGGCGGATGGATTCCTTAGGTACGCTAACCGCCGGGTGTTGGTGTTCCCCGTGTTCGCCCCGGCTATCGTAGGCACCGCGGGGTTGAGCTGGAAACTCACCCACAGATGGGACGTCTCTGTGCCCAGATACGTCGCCGAAACCAGCCAGTCTTTTCCAAACTGATGCTGCACCGCGAAGTTCCACGTGAGCACGGTGGTGCCGCGGGCGTCCGGCTGCTGCGCGACATATGAACCGAAAGCTACAAAAGGCACATTGGGTCCGACCGTAAAGTTGCCGGGGAACGGATTCCCGCCCGGGAAGTTCCCGTACGGATCCGCGAAACTGAGCGGGCCTGGCACGTTCACCGTGCTGGCGAAGGGCGGAGCCGTGGCCGGCGTAGACATGATCTGGATATTCGGGAAATCGTAGGCCACTCCGAACGAAGTCCGAATCGACGTTCTGCCGTCGCCTTTCGGATCGAAGGCCGCTCCGATGCGCGGCGCAAACTGGTTGTACCGCTTGTTCACGCCGGTATTTCCTTCGAATCCCGCATCGCCGGCATACAGCAGTCCGGCGGGAGCATTCTTGAATACGGTGCTGTGCACGCCCGCATTAAAGCGGTCCCGGCTGAAATTGAAAACGGCCCCGTTATTGAGGCTCTGTGGAAGGAACGGCTCCCACCGTATGCCCAGGTTGAGCGTCAGCCGTCGGTTTACTTTCCACGTGTCCTGTCCGTACAGGCTGTGACCCCATTTGGTCGTGAACACCGTATTGGGAGTCGCCTGTGTCAAGCCGCTGCTCTGCCCCAGCAGGAAGTCTGCCATTCCTAGGCCTGAAACCAGACCGCTAAACGCAAAGGAGGCTACCGAAAAAACGTTGGCCTTCTGGCTGTGCTGGTACTTGAAACCCGAATATCCGAACGCAAACTGATGCGATCCGCGAATCAGATTGACGTCGTCGGACATCGTGTAATTGGTGGGTACGAAGGCCGCCTCCACCGCTGTTCCGATTCCGATGGTCGGGCCTCCCGTCACGCCCACTACCGTTTGATGCGGCAGATAGCAGTAGATTTTCACGCCCAGGTCGCAGCCCGAAAAGTAGTCGTCGTTGAAGCGGTGGACCGCAACGCGATTGGCCGACGTCCGGAACTGGTTTACGGTGGTCGGCGAAATCAGGAACGTGTGCCCGAGGGTGAATGTCTGCGCCAGGTTATCCAGCCCGCCCTGAGTGGTGTCCAGAAGGTTCTTCGAGAACCCGTAGGACGCCGGCTGCAGGAATGTCGTCGCCATATACCGGCCGAAGAGCTGCTGGCGGGCGCTAATCTGGTAATCCATGCGGCCCAGCACCTGGTACTCGTTGATCTTGGTGACGGGACCGTAGGGAGTTCTCCCGCAGGGATCCGTCGTAGTGGGCAGCAGTTTGACGATCGCCAGGGCCTGCGGACTGAACCGGCCAGTCGGAATCTGACGATTCGAGAACGTTCCGCCGTTGGGATCTCGCAGCGTGGCAGGGAAGGTGGAGCATCCGGTGAAGTCGCCCGCCAGCATCTGCGCAGTGGGAACGAATCCGGTTAGATCGGCGGGGTCAGACCGCGTTTTGGTTCCCTGGTACCCGGTAAAGAAGAACAGCTTGTTCTGCATGATCGGACCGCCGAACGTGCCGCCGTACTGGTTGCGCTTCAGGGTGTCGCGGCGCGGAGCTTTGAAGTTGCGCGCATTCATCTCGGCATTCCGCAGAAACTCAAACGCGTCGCCGTGATACTGATTCGTGCCCGATTTCACCACTGCGCTGACAGCCGCGGCCGAGTGGGTTCCGTTCTGCGCCGTAAGCGTGCTGGTCTCCACCTTGAATTCCTGCAACGCGTCCGGGAAGGGAAACGGAAGATTCACCGCGTCGAATAGATTGTTGTACGCGGTTCCGTCCAGAAAGTAGCCGATGCCCGAGAGCTGGCCGCCCGCCACCGAGAAATTCAGTCCGCCCGGGAAGCCCGCGGTGCCGTTTTTCCCTCCGGGAATCGTTGCGCCGGCAAGGGCGATAAGCTCCACCGCGTTCCGTCCGTTGAGCGGCAGTTCGAGAATACGCTTGTTCTCGATCACCCCGCCGATGCTGGTGGCCTGCGTCTCCACTTGCGTGGTATTCGCCTCCACCTGGATGCTCTCGCTCACCGCGCCCACTTTGAGAGACACATTCAGGGTCGGATTCGACCCCACCTGAAGCACGATTCCCGTCTGCACGTAGGTGGAGAATCCCGGCTTGGTGACTTCCACACGATAGGGGCCGATCGGCAGATTGGCCAGCGCGTAGGTACCGTCGTTGCCGCTGGTGGTAGTCCGGACGATGCCCGTATCGGTCTGCGTGGCTTTGATCTCTGCGGCTGGAACGGCGGCGCCCGCGGGATCCAACACCACTCCTTGAATCTGCGAAGTGGCCTGTCCCCAAAGACTGGCTCCCAGCGCCAATGCCAAAACGGCGAGATACAACCTGGATCTGAAACGCATAATTCCCCTTCTAAAGCGAGTAGCTAATCTAGCGCCGATGTTACTAGATGCGCCTAGACCTGTCAATCATCCGTCCTATGATGGAGATAGCTCCATGAAGAAAGTCTGGCTGCACCGCTTTGCCATCCTGCTGGCCGTCGGCGCACTCCTGCTGATTATCGACGGAGCCATCGCCGGCTCGGGGACGGCAGTGGATCCCTCGGCGATGTCCGCACACCGCGCCGCGGCGATCGCGATGGGCCTGTTGACCCTCGGCCTGACGATCTGGCTGGTGGTGTCCGATCCTCGCCGGGAGGCGCGCCTCCTGGGGTTTCTTACCTTGACGATCGCGGCGCTGGAGGGAGTCGCGGGCATGTCGGCCGTGCAAGCGATGCTCCCGCAAACAGCGCGAATCGCGCACGCCTGCCTGGCGCAGCTTTTCTTCGCCGCTTTAGTAGCCATCGCTACCGTCACATCGCCGGCCTGGTCCCGCGGCCCCGAGTTGGTCCACGACTATGGCTGGCCGTCCAACCGGTCGCTGGCCATCGTCAGTCCGGTACTGGTGCTGATGCAGATCGCGCTCGGGGCGGCCTTCCGGCAGAAGGCCATGACTTTAATGCCGCACGTATTAGGCGCGATGTTTGTGGCTTTGGTGATTCTGATGCAATGCATCTTCGTGCTGCAGCAATTCAAATCCCACCGCGCCCTCCAGGCTGCTGCTAAGGCCCTGTTAGGCGTGGCTTTCGGCCAGGTATTCCTGGGCATGACCGCGCTCATCATGAGATCCATGGCGGAGGAGACCGCCCTGCCTGTGGTGATAACGGTCGCCTCGCACATCACCGGCGGCGCCATTACGCTGGCCACAACCGTGGTGTTGGCGATCCTGGTCCGCCGCAACGTGCAGCCGCGCGTCGAGGAAGACCCCGAAGAGCTTGTAACGAGTTGAACCCGCCGCTACTGGTTGACCACCCGGGCCGCGTTCGCCGGCTCGCCCTTGGGCTCCCAATAGCCGATCCAACGGCCCGAGGTTACTACACCGATCCACAGGACCATCGAGAGCACCGCAGCCGCCTTCGCCCGCCCGGGAATCACCGGACTGCCATCCAAATCCGTAATGTTGCGATAAACGCTCCGGAATACCAGCGCGTGAATCAGGATCAGCACGAACAGCGCCAGCTTGATCCGAAGAAATGGATTGGGGTAATAGATCGCCACCTTGCACCACAACAGCAGGATTCCGCAGGTGGCCGTCAGGGTAAGCCCCAGGTGCTTCCACGGCCGCAGGCCGTTCACTACTTCTGAAACCGGGCGCTTGGTCATCGCCAGTCCCAGGATGCGCAGATCGGTCATCAGGATCATTCCGCCAAACAGCCCCATCCCTGTTAAATGCAGGGACAGGATGATCGGAAACACCAGTGCCGACTCGCGAATGGCCGTAGCGATCGACGTATTTTGAAGCCATAAGATGAATTCTGGAGGCATCGGATTTCTCCCTTTAGACGAACGCTATGAAGATTCCGCCGAACACCACGCTGACCCACAAGAGGAGTGAGACTAAGCCCGTGAGAGCTGCCACGCCGCCCGAGGTGTGTTTCAGCGCTACCCAGCGGTGAATCGTGTAATTAAAGATGATCGCCAAAACCAGTGCTGTAATCTTGAACCGGAACGACAGGTTGTGCAGATACAGATTTGGATCGGAGGAGAAAATCAGCGGACCCGAGATCAGCACCAGTGCCAGGCCGCCCAGCGTCCATGGAGCCGTGTCTCTTACCAGGTCCGCGGGCGTTTCCTTCTTCATCCCGATCCCCAGAAGCCGCAGATCCACCATGGTGATGGTTCCGATCGCAATGGCGAACCCGATGATATGCAGCACTTCACACACCGGGAACGCCCATTCATTTGTATTCAGCGGATTGTTTGCTACATCGTAAGCCAAAAAGAATGCCATGAATGATTCAACCTTTCGGACAACAAACCGGAACCGATCATAACAAACGTGACGTGCGGGCGGAGTTTTGTCCGCATCCGCGGACGGCTAAGGGTTAAATCTAAACCGCACGGAGGCGAAAACGTTGATCGGAGCACCCGGGTACACCTGGTTGCTGTAATCCGAACCGAGGAAGTAGCGCTCCCGGTTCAGCAGGTTCTCCGCATGCACGTTCCACTCCCAGGATTCCCTGCGGTATCCGGCCGATCCGGTGAACGTCGTCCAGCCGCCCAACAGGATAGTGTTGGTATTGTTGGTGAACATCGGGCCCAGGTATCGCGTGCCAACGCCTGCGGTGAATCCCGAAGTCCAGGCCTTGTGTAGCCACACGTTCAGCGCCTGCCTCTGCGTAAAACGGGGCAGGTTCCCGGCCAAATCTCCGTCATCGGGATCTAGGAACTGGTTGAACTTCGGAACGGTGTACCCGTAGTTGAGGACCAGCCGGGTGCCATGGCTGAGATCCGCGTTGATGTCCAGGTCGATTCCCTTGGAGGTCTGCTTGCCGGCCTGAACCACCGTTCCGGGAGACGTAGTGAAGCTGAGATTGTTCTGTTCAATGTGATACGCCGCGATGCTGGTCTGGATGCGGCCCTGCCAGCCCTGCCATCGATAGCCCGCTTCGTAGCCGCGGCCATAGCGCGGCTTCAGCTCGAGGCCGGTTAGAAAATCCTGCACCGGAGTAAATGAACTGGACGTGTTCGCGTATACTTGATGGCCTGTCACAGGTTCGTAGACGATGCCGGCCCGATACGTGTAGGCACTCTGATGCACAGCCTGGACCCTGGTAAGCGTGCTGGGAGCTGTCAGGAAAATGCGATGGGTGTGGCGATCAAAATCGTCGAAGCGGCCCCCGATGTTGATCTTGATCTTGCGCCCGAGGTCGATCTGATCCTGCCAAAAGAATGCGTTCGTCCGGTTGGCAGAGTAGGTGTAGCGCACGATGTTGAACGGATCGACGGGCGGCTGAGTTTCCTTGAAATCGGCCAGGCTGATGGGCGTGAATTCGAAGAAACCGCCGCCATCCGTGGTGCCGGTCTTGGTGTAGAAGTCGCGGTAGTCGTAACCCATGAGCACCGTGTGATGCATGTTCAGGAAGTTGAAGCGTCCTACGAGTTCGGCCTGGTTCACCTTGGGCCGGCGGGTATGGTGGAATTGAAGGCCCTCGCGGGTGATCACATTGGCTACCGGATCGAAGCCCAGGGAACCTTCCGTGATGAAGTATTCCTCGCTGGTACGCCGCATCAGGAAGCCGTCGCGGAATTCCCATGAGGGGGACAGGCTGAAATTGAACAGGACGTGCGTCTGCGAGTCTTCGATCAGAGCGAAATCCTGCGGTGTGCTGAACCGGCGACTGGGATCGAAACCCGGCGCCGTGGTCCAACGGACCGGCACGCCGCCGTCGCCTTTGTAGTTGTCCCGGATGAACGACTGGTGAACCGTGACGCGCGATCGCTCGCTCATCAGCCAGGTTAGGGACGGCGATGCGTTGAAGCGGTTCGCCCCCGCGCCCCGCCAGCCGTCCGAATAGTCCTGGCTCACGTCCGCCCGGTAGAGCCAGGAGTTACTGCCAAAGAGAGGTCCGGTGGCGCCGCCGCCCGCCTGGTGCGTGTTGAACCGGCCGCCCTTGTACAACAGGTCGTACGCGCGCTGCCCCTGCGGTTTCTTGCGGATCACGTTAATCGCGCCAACCACGGCCTCGCCGCCGTAGAGCACGGAACTCGGCCCCTTCAGGATTTCCACGCTCTCCACATTGTTCAGTTGCGTGTTGTAGCGGTTCAAGATGGCCTCCGTCCGCATTCCGTCCACCAGCATCACGTCGCCCGCATTGAAGCCACGGATGGTGTACTGCTCGTAGACGCCATAGAAGCGCTGCGCCTGGACCCCCGAGGCGTTCCGCAACGCCGTGACCATGTCATTGACGCCCTGTTCCTGGAGGAGCTCCTTTGGAATGGAGCTGACCTGCACAGGCAAGTCTTCATCCGGAATATCCAGACGCGAAGCCGTCGCTTTTCCGGCCACGTCCGTTACCGTGACGGTGGACGATACTGCTCCTACCGCCAGCGTCACATCCACAGTGCCCGAATTGACGCCGAGGTCCAGATTTCGCGTGACCGGGTCGAATCCGGACTTCGCGAACGAAAGCTCGTAGTAGCTTGCCCGCAACCCCTCGAAGGCGTAGTGGCCCATGCCGTCGGTGGTGGTCGTCCGAAGGGCATTCCCTCCGGCGCGAAGCGTCACGGATGCGTCCGGCACCACGCCGCTGGCGTCGCGAACCGTCCCGGAAATGGAAAGCTGCTGGGCCAGACCGATCCCTGCAGAGAAAACCAGACACAAGTACCCCTGGAAGATAGACATGCGGGGAGCCTAACATGAGAGCGGCCTGATCCTCGCCGGAGACAAGTCACATGCCGGTCAATGACCGGGTCGTGACTATCGTGGTTTCAGTAGGTTGCGCTGCGGTTACTTCTCGGGGCACGACCACTCGGGGCCATTGAACCGGTCGTAGTCGCAAATCCGGCTGCCGCCCGCCAGCGTGACTGCGCGCGCATGCGCATAGTTCGATCCGTCCCGGGCCAGAACAGCCGTCACCGTAACCACGTCACCTTTCTTCAGCGTGTACCTGTTCCAGCCATGCTGCATGAGGGCGTTGGGACTGCCCAGCTCGAACTCCCAGCTTATGGTCTTTCCGCCTGATTGCGGGACATCCAGGAGGAAACGCGCGTGCGGGTTCAACCACT
The DNA here is from genome assembly GCA_035469225.1 of Bryobacteraceae bacterium. Taxonomy (GTDB): domain Bacteria; phylum Acidobacteriota; class Terriglobia; order Bryobacterales; family Bryobacteraceae; genus Palsa-187. Next base: position 31,630 of record DATIRX010000218.1, on the reverse strand, counting down.
CGACTCTGGAAATGGTTCCCTTGAAGTCTCTCTGTTTGGCTAGATCGAACACCGCTGAAAAGGCGTGATGGGCAAGCAAAGGCGCCGAGCACAGGGCCAGCGTGAGTATGACCGTGCTGCCGGCCGACCTGGCGTTCATCCCTCGGTACACTTCGCGCGGTCCTCCCCGCTTAACCCTCGACTGCGATTATACAAATCCGATGGCCCGGCCGCCGACGCCGACGCCGAACCATAGCGTGAGCGATAGCAGCGCGACGACCCAGCCCAGCAGCATCGGGCGCTTGTCTTCGGTCTTGTGCGTCACCCAGCGGAATAGGGTGAACTGGAAAATGACGGCAGGAAACAGCACCGCCATCTTGAACTTGAACCCATCGTTGACGAAGCACTTCATGGCTTCCGAGGTGAACAGCATGAACCCGGTGGCCAGCATGATTACCAGCCCGGTGGTCATGTAAGGGTCCAGGCTCCTGGACAGCAACGCCACCGATTGCTTCTTCAAGCCGACGCCCATCATCCGCAAATCGATGATCACGATGGCGCCGAACATAATCGTCAGGGCCAGAATATGGATCGTTTCGATCACCGGAAAGGCCCACACGGTGGACGAGATCGCCTGGCCCAGCCAAATCTTGTCACTCCACTCAAAGAACGGTTTGAAGGATTGCCACATGGGTTTTTAGAAGTTGTACGCCGTGGTCCTGCCGGCGATAATCACGATGCCCCAGCTGATCAGCGACACCCAGCCGGCGATCTTCGCGGCCCGCGGAGGGTTCGCGTCCCATTCCCATTCACGGATGGTGCGATAGACCCTGGAGGAGTGGAAGATCAACACGTTCAGCCCGGCCAGAATCAGGAACAGCACTTTATAGCGGAACCAGATGCTGTTGTAGAGCTTGACGGGTTCGGACCACAGCAGCAGCATTCCGGTGATGATCATCATCGCGAAACCCGCGCTCGTCCACGGGATGAGCTGATGAAAGACGTCGGAGGCCGACTCCTTCTTGAAGATGAGCCCCATCATGCGGAGATCCGAGATGGCGATGGTTCCGGCCGAGACAGCGATCCCCAAAAGATGAGAACCCTCCAGCACCGGGAACATCAGAATCGACTCCCGGATGGAAATACTGCCTGGAGTTTCCTGGAGCCACTTGGCGATTTCGAGAAGAGACATCATTTTTTGAAGGCTGCACCTAGTCCCATGAGGAGACTAACACGATGGAGGGGCGGTTACACTAGCGGAGGGGTCAAGAGCGGTCAGTGACCGGTGAGTGACACTGTAACTGCTTACAGAATCACTGTTTAGGGGCTGACTGGGAGGGCCGGGGAAGTTCCCGGTGCGCGGCGTAAGCCACCTCGATGGGCATGTTGTCCATCGATTTCACTTTGAGAACCACCTGGTAGTAGCGAGGCAGGCTGCCATCCGCCTTCTTCATCTTCGCGACCAATGTTTTCGCGAACATAGGGTCGGTGAAGGCTTGAACTTCGCCGGTGATGCTCGAAATCCGGCTCCCCGACAAGTACAGGACCTCGCCATTGCCATACAGACCGGGAACACGGCTCACCAGAGCATAGCTCTCTTCCGTATCCTGCGGATCCTTCGGGGGTTTGTCCTTGAACAACCCGGGCTCCCCCGGTGCGGGATGCGTGTTTCGGATTCCATCGGGCTCCAGCATAAATGGCCAGTCCGCCGACATAGCCTGCATCTGGCGGTTCCCCACCACCGGTCCCAGGAAGACCACGTTGCCCATGGCGACTTCGGGGGCCGCGATCTGGTCGCTACTGGTGACCAGCACGTCGCGTTTCTGGAGCATCCCCAGGAACTGCCCCAGCAGGACCCCTCCGGTGGCCGTTCCCATTTCTCCAATGCCCGGATCCGGCGAAGACAGGCAAATAATCAAAGGTCGATTGGAAGACACCAGAGGCTCCCACAGCTGCTTCAATTCGGGAGTCCAGTTGATGTTGGCTTGAATGTCGGCCCGCTCCACCTGCCACAAGCGCGTTCCGAAATAGACGGCCAAGCCCAGGGCTATCAGGAGTGCGGCTGCCAGTGCGATTTCCTTCGGCCTCCAGAAGCGCTGCGCGGGCACGACGGCGGGCTCAGGAACGGCTTCCACGCGGATCTCGCGAGGCTCAAACGTCAGCTTGAACGCGCCCTTGGGCAGATCCACCATGATCGGATCGTCCACGCCTTCGGTGCGGTAATACTCGCTGAGCTTCTGGCGGAGTCGCGCCACGTGCATGCGGACGGTGGATTCCTGGCGCGGATCGTAGGAAGACGGCTTTGAAAACACGTCCAGCCCGACGGTATATTCTTTCAAGCTGTCGGCGGTGCCGGAAAGCGATTTCTCGGCGAGGTAACTCAGAAGATTACGGTGGACTTCCGAAGTACGAAACGCTTTGCTTTGAAGAATCCGCTGGATCTGAGCTTGCGTGGCTCCCAGCTCTAAAACCATTGCTAGCAAGATGATATCACTTGGTCGCGATCTGGGTCAGCACTGCCTCGGCGTCGGCTTCGGTGAATTCCTGGGTTTTCGCGGAATGGTTCATGGAGCAGAACTTGGGGCCGCACATGGAGCAGAAGGCCGCGTCCTTAAATCCTTCTTCGGGAAGGGTTTCATCGTGATAGGCCTGGGCGGTTTCCGGATCCAGCGACAATGCAAACTGCTTCTTCCAATCGAAGGAGAAACGCGCTCGCGACAATTCATCGTCGCGGTCCCGGGCACCCGGGCGGTGCCGGGCGATATCGGCCGCATGCGCCGCGATCTTGTAGGCGATCAGCCCCTGCTTCACATCCTCGCGATTCGGCAAGCCGAGGTGTTCCTTGGGCGTGACATAGCACAGCATGGACGCGCCATACCATCCGATCATGGCGGCCCCGATGGCGGAGGTGATGTGATCGTAGCCCGGCGCGAAATCCGTGACCAGCGGTCCTAATGTGTAGAACGGCGCTTCGTGGCAGATCTTGACTTCTTTTTCCACCTGCATCTGGATCTGGTCCATGGGAATGTGCCCGGGACCTTCGATCATCACCTGGACGTCGTGCTTCCAGGCGATCTTGGTCAGCTCGCCTAGCGTTTCGAGTTCCGCGAACTGCGCGCGGTCGCTGGCGTCGGCCAGAGATCCCGGCCGCAGCCCGTCGCCGAGGGAAAAGCTCACGTCGTGCTTCTGGAAGATTTTGCAGATGTCTTCGAAGTACTCGTACAGGAAGTTCTGCTTGTGGTTCTTCACCATCCACTCGGCCAGGATCGCGCCGCCGCGGCTGACGATTCCCGTGATGCGCTTGGTGGTCAGCGGAATATATTGGACGAGAACGCCGGCATGGATGGTCATATAATCCACGCCCTGCTCGGCCTGCTCCTCGATGACTTCGAGCATCACCTGGATGTTGAGGTCTTCGACGCGGCGCACGCGCGCCAGAGCTTCATACAGCGGCACCGTTCCGATGGGCACGGGCGAGTGCTCGATGATGGCCTGGCGGATGCGCGGAATATCGCCGCCGGTGGACAGATCCATCACCGTGTCGCCGCCGTACTTGACGGAATAGGCCAGCTTTTCGAGCTCGCCGTCGATATCCGAAGTGGTGGAGGAATTTCCGATGTTCGCGTTGATCTTACAGGTGGAGGCCACGCCGATGCACATCGGCTCCAGGTTGGTGTGATGGATATTGGCGGGAATGATCATGCGCCCGCGGGCCACTTCGTCGCGGATCAGCTCCGGCGTGAGGCGCTCGCGCCTGGAGACGTACTCCATCTCCTCGGTGATCCGACCCTGCCGCGCGTAGTGCATCTGGGTCCGGATCTTGTCGTTCACGCGCTGTGCTACCCATTCCTGTCGCATAACGCTCCGATCTTACCAGATGTAACTATCGCGGTCCGCCCGGGAGCGGCGGGTGAAGAGCCTAAATACAAAACGAACCCAAGAAAGCTGCCTAAAGATTAGGCCAGGAGGAGAGGATACCGCGGTGATCGAAGTCGCAAGTGGTTGTCCAGAAGGGAGGAAGCCCCTTGGGAGGTTGGGGATGTTGAGGCGAACGTGTCTCCGACATACCGGCGACACTCAGGCCAGGGCCTGTACTGACACGCGTAAAATATAGATGGTAGGCGCATTTTTCCGCTTCCCAACGGTCTTCTGTTCATGCTTGTTACAAAACAAATGCTCGGGAATCAAACGCTTAAGAGCATTCTATATCTCGATCAGAATTTCTTTTCTTCTGTTCAGAGAGGAGGTGCTGCGAATGAATGGGCGACGGTGCCGATGGCAAAGGTGAAGGAATTACTCGACCTGCAGTTGCTGGCGATTCCCTATTCTTTCACTCATGTAGCCGAGGCTGATTTGAACGGTGAGTATCGGGACGCGCTGGTGCAGTTTATTCAGGGAGTAGCCAGGGGCCATCACTTCGAACCATATTGGCGCGTCGAAGAAATACAGATTTTGAAAGCGTTCCATGCCTACTTGGAAAACGCAGCGGCGACGTATCAGAAAGAGGAACGTGACGCGTTATGTCCCAGCGTTCACGATTGGGATGGCGATTACTCAGTTAGCGTCTTTAGCGCGGCGAGGGATGTAGACCGCAGATCCATGCACAAGCAACAGGCTCTTGATGAACTCTTGAAGGTGTTGCCCCAATGGGCAAACAAGGCCCGGACGTTTGAAGACGACATGGAGCTGGAGATTAACGATACTGCGCGGGTTTTGATCGATAGCTATACGACCAAAACCGCCCGGCTTATGACGGGGGACTTTTCTGCCCTGATAGATTCACCGGTGAGGGCCTCGGTTGTGGAAGACATGTGGCGTGTAGTTAAGGCGGAGGGAATGGACCCTGCAGTAATCGGCGGATTTTTTAGGGCACAACACTTTACAGAAGTCCCGACCGTGCAATTATCGGCTCGATTGTTCAGTGCCTACAGACAGAGCCTGCGTTCGAGTTGGACGAAACCTGACCCCACGTCAAGGAAGACACGAGACAAGCTCTCCGGGTTTTTCTCCGACATCGAGCATGCCGCTACCTACGCTCCATATTGCGACGGCTACTTTACAGATAAGGCCATGGCAAGACTCATGAACGACCAACGGGTCAGGGTTGAACAGGACTTTGGATGCAAAGTTTTCAGCGTTGAGAACATGGATGCTTTCCTCGGCTGGCTGGAAGACGTGAAGTCTCGGATGACCCCAGAGCACGCTGACGACCTTAGATGGGCTTATCCTAAGCGATTTCCGTTGAACGGGAACTAGAGCTTGCCGTTTCAGCGAAGGCTCGAAAAGCCGCAAGCTTTCGGTCGTCGCCCACGCAGACCGAGCATCCGTTATGCGTTGCCTTGACACCCACCGCCCGCAAAACTACGATGGTGAGCGGTTCACACGCCAACAAACTCAGGGGGATTCACTCGCATGGCTAAGTCCACAAAACCTTCCGTCGGACGTCGCGGTTTCTTGAAAGGTGCGGCAGCGGGAGCAGCCGTTTTGGCTGCGAAGCCCCAACTCGCCCATGCTCAAGAAAGGGCCCAGCAGCCGGCGCCAAGAGGCGCCCAGGCTCCCAGCGGAGCGGCCGTGGCGCGCGAAACCGGCGCAGCGCGCCCGGCAGCCAGCTCCCGCATCATCGAAAACCCCGGCTCCGACTTCATGGTCGACGTGCTGAAGACGCTCAACATCGAATATCTCGGCTCCAACCCCGGGTCCACCTTCGAATCGCTGCACGAATCGCTGATCAATTACGGCGACAACAAAATGCCGGAGTTCCTCACCTGCACCCACGAGGAGAACGCCGTAGCCATGGCCCACGGCTACGCCAAGGTAGAGGGCAAGCCCATGATGGCGCTGATCCACGGCGACATCGGCCTGCAGCACGCCGGCATGGCGATTTATAACGCCTATTGCGATCGCGTGCCGGTCTATATGGTGGTGGGTAATCACGCCGATGGCGCCGAGCGCAACCCCGGCGTTCAGACCTTCCACAGCGCGCAGGATTTGGGCGCCCTGGTTCGCGATTACACCAAGTGGGACGACCAGCCGTATTCACTGGGCGCATTCGCCGAGTCCGCGGTGCGCGCCTACAAAATCGCGATGACGCCGCCCATGGGCCCCGTGCTGATCGTGGCCAGCAACGAAATCCAGTCGCATGCGATGGAAGGGCAGCGCCCGCGCATTCCCAAGCTGGTGCTGACGTCGCCTCCGGCGGGCGATATGGGCGCGGTGGCGGAAGCCGCGCGGATGCTGGTGGCGGCAGAGCGTCCCATGATCATCCCGGAGCGCTACGCCCGCACTCCGGAAGGTGTCAAGCTCCTGATCGAGCTGGCGGAACTTCTGCAGGCGCCGGTCAACAATCGCGAGCGCATGAACTTTCCCAACCGCCATCCGCTGGCAGGCAACGGCGGCGCGGGATATCAGCCCGATCTCACGCTGGCGCTGGAGGTCCAGGACATTCTCCAGGTGGCTCGCACCGCGCGTCCGGCCAACGGCAAGGTTATCCACATTTCTTCCGTTTCGCTGGCGCACAAGAGCAATATCCAGGATTTCGGGCATTACGCGGACATCGATCTGGATATCGGCGCGGATGCCGAGGCCACTTTGCCGTATCTGATCGAGGCCTGCAAGAAGCTGATCACCGCGGACCGCCAGCGTGCGTTCAAGGATCGCGGCGCGAAGTTTGCCGAGGCGCATCGCAAGAATCGCGAGGCGGATGTGGAAGCCCTCCAGTATGGCTGGAACGCGAGCCCGGTGAGCGTGGGGCGCATCGCCGCCGAGCTGTGGCCGCTGATCAAGAACGAAGACTGGTCGTTCGTATCGCCGCAGGGTTTTGTCGCCAATTGGCCGAATCGCCTTTGGAACATGGAGAAGCATTATCACTACATCGGCGGCCAGGGAGCCGGCGGCATGGGTTACGGCGCTCCCGCTTCGGTGGGGGCCGCGCTGGCCAATCGCAAATATGGACGGCTCTCGATCAACATCCAGACCGACGGCGATTTCAACTATTCGCCCGGTGTGTTCTGGACTGCGGCGCACCATCGCATTCCGCTCTTGAGCATCATGCACAACAACCGCGGCTACCACCAGGAAGTGATGTTCGTCGAGCAGATGGCCAGCGTCCACAATCGCGGCGCGGAGCGGGCCGGGATCGGGACCAAGCTGTGGGATCCGGACATCAACTACGCGTCGATCGCCAAAGGCTATGGGCTATACGCGGAGGGTCCCATTACGGATCCGAAGGATCTTGCTCCGGCCCTCCAGCGCGGCATCGAGCGGGTGAAGAAGGGCGAGCCTGTATTGATCGACGTAGTGACGCAGCCGCGAGGATGAGACTTATGAAGAAGCTGGTATTCGGAATGCTTGCGCCCGCGGCCGCCCTGGCGATGCTGACGGTGGCCGCCTACGGACAGCAGGGCGACGCGAAAAAAGGCGGCAAAATGTTTGTCGATTACAGCTGCTACGCCTGCCACGGATTTTCAGGTCAGAACGGTCCGGGCAAGCGGCTGGTTCCGATGAAGATGTTGGCGCCGGTGTTCACCGCATACGTGCGCTCTCCGGGCACCAATCAGATGCCGTCGTACTCGGCGAAGGTTCTGTCGGACGCGCAGCTGGCCGACATCTGGGCGTATATCAAAACGCTGCCGGATTCGCCGGAAGCCAAGGAAATTCCGCTGGTGCAGCAGCTCAAGGCCGAAGCCGGCAAGTAAGCCCTTAGCGGAACCATCCCAGCATCGCCCGCGTCGCTTCGGTGCTCCAGGACGAAAGCGTAAATCCGATGTTGGTGCGGACCATCAATACGATCAGCACCAGGAATCCATAGCGCGCCACCATGCTGTACGCCTGCAGCGGGAGTCGAGCCGCCAGCAGCAGCTTGGATCCGTCCAGCGGCGGGATAGGGATCATGTTGAACAGCGCCAGGTACAGGCTCAGCTCGGCACCCTGGGCCGCGAAGCTGGCGACCGCCAGACTCGCCTTGGCGGCAGCCACGGCCACCGCCGCCAGCACCAGCGCGAACACCACATTGCTGGCAGGTCCCGCCAGCGCCACCAGCGCCAGGCCGTTCAGGCCGCCCCGGAGCCGCGTGGGATTGGTGTTCACCGGCTTGCCCCATCCGAGGAAACCCGCGCCGAGCAGCGAAGTCAGCGCCGGAAGCAGCACCGTGCCGATCCAGTCCACGTGCGCCATTGGATTGAGCGTGACGCGGCCTTCCCGCTGCGGCGTGTCGTCGCCCAACTTGGTCGCGACCCAGGCATGCGCGAATTCATGCGGGGTCGTCAGCAGCCACAGCAGCGCCACATTGATGAACGCGGCTTCGAAATTCACCGCGGCGGCGGACCCGCCCGCATGGACTCGATCTTCCATCCGGACTTCTCGCGCTTGAGCAGGAAGACGATGATCGCGCTGCGCGTTAAGACGGAACCGTACTGCGTAGCCGCTGTTTCCACTTCGGCGACGTTCTTTTCAGGAAACCGCACGGAATTGATGATCAGCACCGGGCGGCTGAACTCCGACCATGGTTTTTCGGAGGAATCGGGGGTTTCCGGATTGAGATTCAGAAGCGCCCGGCTCAGCTCGGCGCGATTTGTGTCGGAAGCCAGCAGCCTGGACACTGCTTTTTCGTCGCGATGGCCGAGCGCATCCTTCAAGGAGAAAATGAGTTTATCGACGGCAGCGCGATCCGTAATCTCATTTGCCGTCAAGCCCCAGGGCGCAGCCAGCATCAGACAGCAGAGCAGGAGCCTCACGGACACAATGCTAGCACTACCGCGAAAAAGCTAATTCCGCGCGGCCCGCCCGAACACTACGCCCGAACCCTTGCCTTCGAAGAACTGGACGATCAAATCGCGCCGCGCCAGCAAGCCCTGGATCTCGTTCTTAGTGACGTCCCGCCCGAATTCCCGGGTCAAAGTCGCTTCGTCCAGCAGCTTCATTTTGGCCAGCATATCCCGATCGATTCCCTTGAGGGTACTGGCGTCCTTGAGCGTCTTAAGAGTACGAAACGAACGTCCATGGTCAATCATCCAAAGATGCCAGTTTTTGTCGATCAGCATATTGGTCTGATTGCGGTCCACATTGAAGATCAACTGATCGAAGACCTGCTTGATGTTGTTTTCGTTCTGCCAGACGGTTGCGTCGGGAGCCTGCAGATTCTTGGATCTCCGATCCGTCTCATCCATCATGACGTCTTCGACCCACCAGGTATAGGAGCCCGTCTTCCCTTCGTACGTGCGCTTCACGGAAGGAGCAACCATGTCGTCCAGCCCGAGCAACCGGGCCAGTTTCCATGCGGCGATGTTGAACTTGTAGGAGTCCTTAAAGCCGATCTCTCCCAGGAAGAACGGCTTGGACTCGTCGAGCGTCTGCACACTTGCGTCGTGCGTAATGGTCCCATCGGTGAGGGTAACGCGGGAAGTTCCCGTAACCCCCTTCTTGGCCTCTTTGGATTGAACGATCTTAGCCTTGCTAAGAAACTCCTCTTTTTGCTGCCACGTGAGGGCATCGGCGGCGCGAAGGGGATGAGGTGCGAATGTGAAAACAGCGGCCAACAGCATACCGGCGGTAGCCGGACCGCGGCGTAGTGTATTCATAGTGCTCTTTCTGGCACGCAATTCTATCACTTCATCGTATGTATGATATAGGGCGATGCGTCTATTGAACTCGCTGCTCATCCTTGCGCCGATCCTGGTGCCGCTCTCCGCCCAGGACGCCGCGCCCACGCGTGCCGACTGGCCGCATTATGGCGGCACGCAATTCTCCTGGCGCTATAGCGCGCTCGATCAGGTCAATACATCCAACGTCAAAAACCTGCTTCCCGCCTGGATCTTCCAAACCGGAGACTACACGGAGAACCTCGGCTCCACGCCTATCGTGGCCGATGGCGTCCTGTATCTCATCTCCGCCGGCGCGCGCGTCTTCGCGCTGGATGCCGCCAAGGGGACCGTGATCTGGCAGTACCGCTATCCCGCCGTGCGTCCCGGCATCGCCGGCAGCCACTCCGATTTCATTCAGAATCGCGGGGTCGCCGTCGGCGATGGAAAGGTCATCTTCGGAACGAAAGATAACTTCGTCGTAGCGCTCGACCAGAAAACCGGCCGGGAAGTCTGGAAAGTCAGCGTGGACGATCCCAAGCAGTGCGGCTGCAACATCACCGGCGCCCCCCTCATCGTCAAGGACAAGGTGATCGTCGGCGGCAACGGCGGCGATCAGGCGCATCGAGGCTATCTCACCGCCTTCTACACGAAGACCGGCCGCTCGGCCTGGCGCTGGTATGTCGTGCCCGGTCCCGGCGAAAAGGGCCATGAAACATGGAAAGGGGATAGCTGGCGCTTCGGCGGCGGCTCGCCCTGGCTCACCGGCTCCTTCGATCCCGACCTCAACCTGGTCTATTGGGGGACCGGCAACGCCGCAGCGGATTTCTACGACGCCGACCGCGTCGCGGCGGGTACTAACAAATCCAAGGACGTCAACCTCTACACCGCCAGCATGGTCGCGCTCGACGCCGACACCGGCAAGCTGCGCTGGTATTTCCAGGAGGTTCCCGACGACGTCTGGGATTTCGATGCCTCCTACGAAGTCCTCTTAATGGATCGTCAGATCAAAGGCCAGATGCGCAAGATCCTGGTTCACATGAACAAGAGCGGCCTGACGTTCGTGTTCGACCGCGTCACCGGAGAATTTCTCAGCTCCTTCAACGTGCCAGAGATTTCCAACTGGATCTCGGGCGTCACCGAAGACGGCAAGCTGGTCGGCCGCAATGAGCCCGAGATGGGCAAAACGAAGAACTTCTGTCCCAGCGCGGCCGGCGCCAAGAGCTGGAACTCCATGGCCTACTCGCCGCGTACCGGATTTCTCTACACGCCCACCAACGAAATCTGCACCGACATCACGCCTAACGACACCAAGCCCAGCGAGGGCCGCTTCTTCATGAATGGCGATTTCCCCATGAAGCTCCCGCCCAACCGCACTACCTACAGTCATGTGGACGCTTGGGATCCCGTCACCGGCAAGCGCATCTGGAGTCTGCCTTACAAGTTCGTTCTGATGTCGTCCATGCTCGCCACGGCCGGCGATCTGGTCTTCACCGGCGATCCTGAAGGCAACTTCTTCGCATTGGATGCCCGCAGCGGCAACAAGCTGTGGAGCTTCCAGACCGGCGCCGGGAACCGCGGCAGCTCGATCTCCTACTCGGTCAACGGCCGGCAATACATCGCGGTGACCACCGGATTCCAGCAGTCATTGGTCGGAGGCGCGGCCGTCGGGCTCTTTCCCGAAGAGAGCTTCCGCCAGGGGTCCACGTTAGTCGTATTTGCCTTGCCGGAGGGATCGCGATGAAGCGCGGCTGGTTGTTTCTGGCGGTAGCCGTGCTCACCCCCGCACAGGACATCGTCAAGCAGGGTGAGGCGGTGTTCCAAAAGTCCTGCGCCACCGGATACTGCCACGGCGCTCGGGGAACCAACGGCGGAGCGCCGCGCATTGCCGCCCGCGGATTCGATCAAGCCTTTATCGCCAACACGGTCCGCAACGGCGTTCCCGGAACGGCCATGCCCGCGTTTGGAACCACGCTTTCCCGGGCGGACGCCACGGCCGTGGTGGCCTATGTGGCGTCCCTCAACGGTATTGCGAATCTCGTAGCAAACAGCGGCCCCCCGGGCGCACCTGCCGCGAAGCTGACAGGCGACGCCGCCCGCGGCCGTGCTCTGTTCTCGGACGCTGTCCGCGGCTTTGGCCGCTGCTCGACCTGTCATGAGATCGGAGGGCTCGGTATCGCCGTCGCGACACCCATCGCCAAAGTGCCCTTCGATGCCGCGGCGCTAAAAGCGCTTGCTACTCCGCAGGTTTCCACCGTCAGCATCGGCAGCGAATCCATGCCTGCCCTGGTGGTCGGCAAGAAAGCCGGCTCGGTGCTGTTTTACGATCTCACCAGCTCGCCTCCCGTGCTGCGAACCGAATCGCCTGCGACGGTTCAAACGCGAGACGGCAGCACCTGGCGGCACTCGGGCGTGATCGGTTCCTATAGCGACGCCGAGTTGGGGGCGATTCTTTCGTATCTGCGCACGGTAGTAAAACCCTGACGATCTTCACCATCGGCCACTCGACGCTTCCCATCGAGAAATTCCTCGAAATACTGGGGGCGCATGGCATCCGGCAGCTCATCGATGTCCGCACGATTCCGAAATCGCGCCGGAATCCTCAATTCGGGCAGGATGAACTGGCGGCTTCGCTCGGGCAGCAGGGAATTCAGTACGTGCATCTGCCCGGTCTGGGCGGGCTCCGGCACGCCCGGAAGGACTCCATCAATACCGGCTGGAAGAACGCCAGCTTTCGAGGCTACGCCGATTACATGCAGACAGACGGCTTCCGGGAGGGTCTGGCCAAGCTCATCGATCTCGCAGCCGCTTGCCCGACCGTGATCATGTGCGCGGAAGCAGTCCCCTGGCGATGTCACCGCTCGCTGATCGCCGATGCTTTGGCGGCGCGGGGGATCGAAGTCCAACACATTCTCAGCGCCGCCAGCCGGAAACCTCATGCCTACACGCCTTTCGCGAGGGTGGAAGGTGAATTGGTTACCTACCCAGGGCTCCCTCTAGGCACTCCTTCGAACGGGCCTGATAGACTCTAAGCAGTTGATGTACGCACGCAGTTTCGGGTGGATGTTGGTGGCCGGACTCGCGCTCGCCCAAGCGCCAGCCCCGCAGGACGATCTTCCGCTGTACCGCTTGGATGCGCGGCTGGTGCTGCTGCACGCCAGCGTGGTAGATAAGAACGGAAGACTGATCACCAACGTTCCCCAGTCGGCCTTCAAGATATGGGAGGACGGCGTGGAGCAACCCCTCAAGCTGTTTCGGCGCGAGGACGTGCCGGTTTCGATGGGCATCATCGTCGATAACAGCGGGAGCATGAACGGCAAGCGTTCCCGCGTCGCGGCGGCCGCTCTCGAACTGGTGAAGCAATCCAACCCGGAAGACGAAGTCTTCATCGTCAATTTTAATGACGATACGCATTTCGATCAGCTTCTGACCAACGACGTGAAGAAGCTTCAATCGGCGCTGGCCCGCATGGAAGCCCGCGGGGGCACGGCCATGCGCGACGCGCTCAGCCAGTCGATCGATTACCTGAAGCGATACGGGAAGAAGGACAAGAAGGTTCTGGTGGTGATCACCGACGGCAACGATAACTCCAGCAACGCAACACTGGAACAGGTGCTTCGCAAGTCGCAAAATAGCGAGGTTCTGATCTATGCCATCGGGATGCTGAACGAAGAAGAAGCCCGCGATGCGCGCGCGGCGAAAAAAGCCTTGAAGGCGCTGACGGAAGCTTCCGGCGGCATGGATTACTATCCCAAGAACCTCAGCGATGTCGAGGAGATTACTCCGCGGGTGGCCCACGAGCTCCGGAACCAATATGTTCTCGGATACACGTCGTCCAACCAGGTGCTGGATGGTTCGTTCCGGCAGATCAAGGTGACCGTCACCGGTTTCGGGCGGCCCACGGTCCGCACGCGCAACGGTTATTACGCCACGCCGACGGCACAGCTCAAGGCGCCAGAGGCAGTGTTGGCGCGTAGTAGCCGTGGCGAGCCCGCACGGTGAACTCTTTGTGGTCCTTCACCCGGATTTCCACGGGATGATATAGGCCGTCGGTGCGCAGCGGATCCGGGCGGTAGAACACGTTGTACTGGTGCCGCAGCTCATTGGAGATGTTCTCGAAAGACTGCCCCATGTCCTCGGCCTTGAAGGGGAAGAACGCCATTCCGCCGGTCTCTTCCGCGTAACGCTTCAGCACCTTGTCGCCGCTGGTTTCCAGGTGCGTGATGTTGGTGGAGATGGTGTAAATCACGGCGTCCGCCTTGTGCGCCATTTCCAGAGCCTGTTCGCGCGTCCAGCGGCTCTGATTGTCGTCGCCGTCGCTCAACACCACCACGGCGCGGCGGAACTTGTCGCGCGGCTGATCTTTCATCAGAACATCCCGGCAGGAAAAGAAAATCGCGTCGTACAAAGCCGTGCCCCCGCCGGGCCGCAGCTCGCGGATGGCTTTGGTGACGGCAACCTGGTCGTCGGTCAGATCCGCCACCAGCTCCGGCGACGTATCGAAGCTGACCACGATGGCCTTATCTTTGCCGGGACGCATCACCGTGGTGATGAAATTGGTCGCGGCCTCCTGGATGAACCGGAACCGGTCGCGAATGCTGTTGCTGGTATCGATCAGGATCGCCAGGCGCAGCGGCAGGTCGGTTTCGGCGGTGAACTCCAGAATGGTCTGTTTCTTCTTGTTCTCGATAATCTCAAACTCGTCTTTGGTCAAATCGCTGACGAAGCGGCCCTTCTTGTCCGTCACGGTGTACAGCAGATTCACGCGGGTCACATCCACCGTAATGCGGCTCTGGTCGTCGGGCGGCGCTCCTGCGGGCCGTTGTTTGGCGTTCTGCCCGAATACCAGCGCCACGCTCAGCAGCGCAATGATTCCGCGTTTCATGGCACTTATTATAGCCCCGCCAGCGACTCGAGCCACGCCATCAGCTCCGGAGGCAGCGGAGCCTCCACGGTCACGGCCTGGCCGGTTGCAGGGCTTATGAAGCCGATTCGCCAGGCATGCAGGAACAGCCGCGCGGCCGGAGGCGCTCCATAGGTGCGATCGCCGGCCACCGGATGCCCGAGGCTGGCCAGGTGTACCCGGATTTGATGCGTACGGCCGGTCCTGATGCGCACTTCCAGGTACGTGAACTTCTCCCAGCGCTGCCGAACGCGATATTCGGTAATGGCTTCCCGGCCGGTACCCAGCCGCGCCGTCATGCGAATGCGTCTCCGGGGATCTCGGGAAATGGGTTTGGTGATGCGCCCCGAATCATCCTTCACCTGTCCGTTAACCAGCGCCAGATAGACCTTCTCCACCGTGCGTCCGGAGAACTGCGCCGCCAGGGCGCGATGCGCCGCATCGGTCCGGGCCACCAGAAGGACCCCGCTGGTGTCCTTATCCAGACGGTGCACGATGCCGGGACGCTCATCGCCTCCCACTTGCGACAGCCCCTGGAAGTGATGCACCAGCCGGTTGACCAGGGTCCCGGCGTGTTGGCCTGCGCCCGCGTGGACGGTCAGTCCGGCCGGCTTGTTCACGGCGATCACCGCAGCGTCTTCGTACAGGATTTCGACCGGAAGGTCTTCCGCTGTCGCCTTCAGCGGAGGCAGATCGGCCGGGGAAACGTCGATGGTTTCTCCGCCGCGCAGCAGGAGTGAGGATTTCGCCGGAGCGCCATCGACCAGCACGCGGTCTTCCCTGATCCAGGATTGAATCCGCGACCGGCTGTATGCGCTAAGTTGCTCTTGCAGGAAATGGTCCAGGCGCTGGCCCGATTCACCCGTGAAACGGATCTTCACCCTTTTCCCGATACTTCAAAGACCGCGATTTCCGCCATGAGGTTCGGCATCCAGGTTACCTGACGCTCCCCGGCCACGAAAATCCTCCGCTCCACTTTCCATCCCTGCTTTTCAACCAGCGCCTCGAAATCCAGCACCGTCAGGAAATGAATATTGGGCGAATCGAACCAATCGTAGGGAAACAGGTCGGTCCGCGGCGCCCGGCCGCTCAGCAGCCAGGCGAGCCGGACCGAATAGTGTCCGAAATTAGGGAACGCCACGACGGCGCGCTTGCCTACTCGCAGCATCCCATTGAGGACGCGCAGGGGATAACGCGTCTCCTGCAGCGTCTGTGACAGGACCACGTAATCGAAGGCTTGATCCGGATAATCCTCTACGGCCGACTCGAGATCGCCCTGATAGACCGAAGCTCCGCGCGAGATGGCCTTCTGCACGCGCGCGCCTTCCATCTCGACGCCGCGCCCGTCCACTTGCTTGTTCTCTTTGAGCCAGGCCAGCAGTTCCCCTTCGCCGCAGCCCAGATCCAGCACCCGCGTGCGCGGCTCGATCAGTTCTCCGATGATGGCGAAGTCGCGCCGCCCATAGACCTTACGCATCGACATTACGCATGCGGCTACGCATTCGCGGCCGCCTCCCGGAACGTGCTGGCCAGGAACCCGCGCACCACTTCGGTCTGCTGCTCCACTTCCACCAGGAAGGAATCGTGCCCATAGCGCGCATCCAGATTGCAATACGCTACGTCGCAATTCCGGCCGCGCAAGGCCTTCACGATTTCCAGGGACTGATAGGGCGGATACAGCCAGTCCGATGTGAAGCTGATCAGCAGAAACCGGGTTTTGTTCAACTCGAATAGCGTCTGCAGGGCGCCGTGCTGGGTCAGATCGAAGGTGTCCATGGCGCGCGTGATGTAGATGTAGGAGTTCGCGTCAAATCGATCGACGAACTTGTAGCCGCGGTACTTCAAGTAGCTTTCCACCTCGAACTGATCCGGCGTGCGCAGCTTGCGGCCGAACTTCTCGCGCATGCTCTCGTCGCTCATGTAGGTGATGTGGCCCACCATGCGCGCCACCGCCAGGCCGCGGCCCGGCAGCCGGCCGCCGTAGTAGTTGCCGTTGTTCCAGTCCGGATCCGCCATGATGGCCTGCCGCCCTACTTCGTTGAAGGCAATCTGCTGCGCGCTATGCCGGGCAGTGGTCGCAATGGGGATGGCCGACGCCACCCGGTCCGGATAGGTGGCGGCCCACTCCAGCGCCTGCATCCCGCCCATCGATCCGCCCGATACGGTCAGCAGACGGCCGATGCCCAGATGGTCGATCAGCATCTTTTGCAGCCGCACCATATCGGCGATCGTGACTTGCGGGAAAGTCATCGCCCAAGGGCAGCCTGTTTCCGGGTTGATGGAGCCGGGGCCGGTCGTCCCGCGGCATCCGCCCAGCACGTTAGAACAAATGACGAAGTATTTGTCGGTGTCGAAGGCCTTGCCGGGCCCGATCATGGTGGACCACCAGCCGCCTTCGCCGGCCGCGTGCGCGTCGCCTGAAAACGCGTGCACAATCATGACGGCGTTGGAGCGGGCCGCGTTCAGCTCGCCGTAGGTCTCATAGGCGACCTCCACCGGAGCCAGGCTAAGCCCGGAATCCAGCTCCAGCCGGTCGAAAGTACAGCTCGCAACCTCCGTCACCATGGGAATACTCTTAGTATAGTGGGCCGGTCTTCAGACCGACCAAATCAGCCGGTAAGCTTCATTCGCTGCAGAAATGCCCCGAACCGCCGGTCGGACCGTACGGGATCGAACTTGGCTTCCACCTGGAGCATGACCAACGTTGTGGACCGCTGCTCATACGCTCTTTCGAGCCACCGGAAGGTTTCCTCCGTATCATGGAGTTCCGCGTACGCGTACGCCACCATTCCGAAGTCGACGAATTCCCGCGAGCTGAGTTCCTTCACCTGCTCCAGGACCTTGCGGGCTTCTGATTGTTTGCCGGCCGCCGCGTAGGCGCAGGCCAGCTCGATCTGATTACTCGAGGAAGCCTCCACCTGGAGCGCTCTCTTCACCGCCTCGATGGCGTCATCGTATCGGCCCAATCGCTCCAGAGCCTGCGCCAGTTCCATTTGAGACAGGACGAAGCTCCGATCTAGTTCAACCCCTCTTTGCCAAGCCCGGTGTGCGTCGGGAAACTTCCGCCCCATGTACAAGGCGTAGCCATATTCGTTGTTGATGATCAGCGACAGCGGATCCAGATCCACGGCGCGTTTCATGACGGAAATCGCTTCCTGCGTCTGCCCCTGCGATTCCAGATAGTGGCTATAAAAGTGGAGCGCGTCCGAACTCTTCGGGTCGAGCGCCAGCGCCCGCTGAAAGTCCCGCCCCGCCGCGGGCCAGTCCCAGGCGTAGAACAGGTTGTAGATACCCAGTGACGTATGCGCTTCCGCCAGGCCATCGTCCAGCCGCAGGGCCGTTTCCGCGGCGGCTTTCGCTTGGGGCATCACCTCTCGAGGCGGCCGGTAAACATCGGCCGCCTGAATTCCGTACGCGTGAGCAAGCCCGGCATAAGCCCGGGCATAACTCGAATCCCTCTGCGTGGCAGTCGTGAAGTACTCGATTGCCTTGACGAAGCCTTCGTCGGTGTACTTGTTCCAGTAAAACTGCCCCTGCAGATACGCCTTGTAGGCTTCCGGATCGGTGGTGTCGTGTTTAGCGAACTGCAGATTCTCCGTCTGTGTCAGCCGCAAGCGCAGCGTCTCGGCGATGTTTTTCGAAATCTCTTCTTCGAACAACTGCATCTGCGCCAGCGGACGAATAAACCGGTCGCCCCACATCTGGGTCCCATCGGATGCGTTCACCAGTTCGGTCTGGACCACCAGCTGGTCGCCTTGCTTGGTGACTCTTCCGGTCATCACGGCGCCTACGTTGAGCTGCTTGCCGACCGCCACCGGATCGAAGTCCCTGGTCTGAATCCGGAAGGCCGTGGCCCGCGCGGTGACCTTCAGCTTGGTTTGGGACAGGCGATTGATCACGCTTTCCGCGATGCCTTCGGCGACGTAGTCGTTGGCCGGATCACCCGTCGCATTGGTCAGCGGCAGCACGGCCAGCGAATCGATTTGCGCCGCGCCCGTGCTTCGCCGCCACCATGTTCCAGCGGCCGCCAGCAGTACCGCCGCGCCCGCTCCGGCGATCAGATATCGACGGGCGGGCCGGGACTCTTCCGCGCGGGGTTCGCGTTTCAGGGCAGCGCCCAGGTCCCCGGCGTTCTGGAACCGCGCCGCCGGATTTTTTTCAAGCGCCCGCCGGATGGTCTGCTCTAAATCCGCGGGAATCGGCTTCCCGGGGGGCGCAGGATCGTCGCGCAAAATCGCCGCCATGGTCTCGGCCGCCGTGTGCCGGGTGAAGGGCGGGTGCGACGTCACCATCTGGTACAGCACGCAGCCCAGCGAGAAAATATCGCTGCGGTGATCCGCCTCCTCGCCGCGCACCTGCTCCGGCGACATGTACCCCACGGTGCCCATCACCACGCCGGTTTCGGTGAGCGACGGTCCGATGGTGCGCGTATCCCCTGAAGGATCTCCGTGCTCCGGCCCAGCCAGTTTGGCCAAGCCGAAGTCCAGCACCTTCACCTGCCCCTCCGGCGTTACGATCATGTTCGCCGGTTTCAAATCGCGATGGACGATTCCCGCCGCATGGGCCGCGGCCAGCGCACCGGCCATCTGGATCGCATATACCCGCACATCGGCCGCCGCCATTCCCCCGGGAGGAATCATGCGGTCGAGCGCTTTGCCGGGCACGTACTCCATCACCAGAAAGTCGATATCCCCCTGGCTCGAAATGTCGTACAACGTAACGATGTTGGGATGATTGAGCGCCGAGGCGGCACGCGCTTCCTGCAGAAACCGGCGCTTCCGTTCGGGATCTGCCAGCTTGTCATGCGGCAGGACTTTGATCGCTACCGTCCGGCCCAGGCGCGTGTCGCGAGCGCGATGCACCTCGCCCATGCCGCCGGCGCCCAGGGGCGCCTCGATTTTATACGGTCCGAGCTGTGACCCCGGTTGAATACGCGTCTCCGGGAATTAATATATCGTGTTCAGGAGGCTTCCTTATGCTCCGTAAACTGCTTTCGACCCCCAGCGACCCTACCCTCACCCTGGCGCGGGTGATCCTGGCAGTCATTTTCTTCGCTCACGGATCGCAAAAGATGTTCGGATTCTTCGGCGGCCGCGGAGTTTCCGGCACGATCGCGATCTTCGAGCAGTCCATGGGCATTCCCGCGCCCTTAACCGTGCTGGCGATGACGGCCGAGGTATTCGGGGCCATCGGCTTGTTCTTCGGCCTGTTCAGCAGGGTTGCGGCATCCGGCGTACTGGGAGTGATGCTGGTGGCGCCCTTCGCCAATCATCTTTACCCAAACTTCTTTATGAACTGGCAGGGGCGTCAGATGGGAGAAGGCTACGAATATCACCTGCTGGCAATCGCGCTCATCGTCACGGTTCTGGTTCGAGGCGCGGGAGCGTTCTCTCTCGACCGGCTGATCGCTAATGCGAGAGCCCCTAAACCCGCGAGAGTGCTTCCCGGATCCGCTTGACGTTGAGGTCGCCTCGGGCGGCGTCCGCCGATTGCGTCTTGGGAGCCAGTCCCCCGGCCTTGATGAGCGGCATCACCATCTCGGGTGTGGGAGGATTCGTTTCCAGGTAATCCATCCCCTCCACCGTGATCAGCAGATTGCTTTTGTCATCGCTGGTCACAAGGCTGCGCTGTTTCAAGTACCACAGCGCGAAGTTGAGTCCTTCGGAGGTAGTCTCAAGCATGGCTTCCACTCTTCGCATCGCCAGGCCGGGAGTGAACGGTTTAAGGCGCCTGCGGTCGTAGAGGATGCAAAGCAGAGTCGCGCGCAAAGCAGTCTCTCGCCCCAGCGCGGTGAAAAAGTCCAGGCCGCTGAAATTGAACTCGGCCTTTTCCTCGCCGCCGGTCCTTAGTTTGTCGAACTCGGCCCGCAGCGCCGGGTCGGTGAGGACCTCATACGCCAAGTTGACGGCATCAAACTTGTCTTGATCACCGGTTTGGCCATTTCGCGGATGGTACTTCTGCGCCAGTCTGCCATAGGCCTGCGCGATCGTCTCTGAGTCTGACCTGGCGTCGATATCGAGAACCTTGTAGTGATCCTGGAACTTACCGGCCAAAGGAGCGGACATAGAGGTACCTTTCTATCGGCAGATGTGGAGCGGGCCTGCAGGCCGCCGGGCCGTCCGATAATCGAAGCATGATTCCGCGCGTGTTTCCAGATGCCGCGGCGCTGATCGTGATTGACCTCCAAAGGGCCATCGATCACCCCGGCTGGGGCCAGCGAAACAACCCAGCGGCCGAAAAGAACGTCGCCACGCTCCTGCATGCCTGGCGAACGTCGCATCGGCCGATCTATCACGTTCGTCACGATTCCACCGAGCCCGCATCCACCTATCGTCCAGGCCAGCCCGGAAACGAATTCAAGCCGGAAGCGCAACCCCTTCCCGGGGAGACTGTGGTGGCAAAGCACGTCAACAGCGCGTTCATTGGTACGGATTTCGAAGCCCGGCTGCGTGCGGCACGGCAGACTGTGCTGGTGATCACCGGAGTGATTACCAACAATTCCGTGGAAGCCACGGTCCGCATGGCGGGAAATCTGGGGTTCGATACGTTTCTGGTCGAAGACGCCTGCTTTACTTTCGCGCGAAAAGATTGGTCCGGCCGTCTCCGCACGGCGGAGGAAGTCCACGCCATGAGCCTGGCGAATTTGGACGGCGAATACTGCAGGGTGATCCGGACGGCGGATGTGCTGGCGGCCCTTCTTGGCTGACCTTCCCTAAATCTACAACGCAGAGCGTGCCCGCCTGAAGAGCACGGCTTCTTATTTCAAAATCATCGGCGCAGTGTCGGAGGACTAAGCCCCTGAGATGCGAGGATGCAGCCAGGCAAGCCTTCGTCAGGATACTCTCGTGAGGTATGCCTAACGTCACTCATCTGGAATGCAGCCTGTGCGCCCGCCGCTGGGCGGCCAACCAGGTGCACAACTTGTGCGCCTGCGGCGGGACGCTGTACGTCCGCTACGATCTTCCCGCGGTGAAAGCCACGTGGACCCGCGAGATGGTGCGATCCGCGCGCACGGATCTGTGGCGCTATCTGCCCGTTCTTCCGGTGCAACACGCGGCCTCGATTGTTTCTCTCGGGGAAGGCATGACGCCGCTGATCCGGGCACATCGTTTGGGATCTGGGATAGGCGCGCAACAGTTGTGGGTGAAGGACGAGGGCCTCAATCCCACCGCATCTTTCAAAGCCCGGGGCATGACCACGGCGATCACCATGGCGCGAGAGCTGGGTATCCGCAAGATCGCCATTCCCTCAGCCGGCAACGCCGCCAGCGCCGCAGCCGCCTATGCCGCGGCCGGTGGAATCGAAGCCCACATTTTCATGCCGAAAGATGTTCCCCAGGCCAATTACATCGAATGCCAGACGCTGGGCGCGCACGTGACCCTGGTGGACGGTCTCATCAGCGATTGCGCCCGCATCGTCGGCGAGCGTAAGGAAAGCGAAGGCTGGTTCGATATGAGCACGCTCAAGGAGCCCTATCGGGTCGAAGGCAAAAAGACCATGGGTTATGAAGTCGCCGAACAGTTCCACTGGGAGCTGCCCGATGCCATCTTTTATCCCACCGGAGGAGGTGTCGGACTGATTGGCATGTGGAAAGCCTTCGACGAGCTCGAACAGCTGGGCTGGATCGGCGGTGAGCGCCCGAAGATGATCGCGGTTCAGGCGGAAGGCTGCCAGCCCATCGTCCGCGCCTTCGAGCAGAACGCGTCCCATTCCGAATTCTGGCAGAACGCCTCCACCGCGGCCGCGGGTTTGCGCGTTCCCAAGCCGCTGGGCGACGTGCTCATTCTGAACATCCTCCGCGCGAGCGCGGGCACGGCGATCGCCGTCAGCGATGAAGACATTCTGGCGGGCGGCCGCGAGCTCGCATCGCGCGAAGGGGTGTTCGCGGCTCCTGAAGGCGCGGCCTGCATCCCAGCTGCCCGCAAGCTTCTCGCGAATGGATTCCTCGCGCCCACCGACCGCATCGTTCTCTACAATACGGGCTCGGGCCTCAAGTACCTCGACGCTTACGCAACGCGCACGCAGGCCTGACGTTTACAATATGTGCGTGCGCCTCCGCCGCCGTGACTTCCTGTTCCTCGCCGCCGCTGCTGCCGTGCTTCGAGGGGAAGATCGTCCCAAGCGCGACATGCTCAGTCGCTCGGTCCGCCCGGAGGATCTCGAAATGCCGCTGTCCGGCTTTTCGGACTACCTCACTCCAGCCGAACATTTTTTCGTTCGCGCGCACGTCTACGTTCCCACGGTCAACCTCAGCGAATGGCGTCTGAACGTAGGCGGCTCCGTCGCGTCGCCTCTGGCTCTGACCCTGGATGATCTGAAACGGCTGCCCGCGGCGGAACTCGTCAGCGTGCTCGAATGCGCCGGAAACGGGCGGGCTTTCTTTGAGCCTCCTGTCCCCGGCCTGCAATGGGGCCACGGAGCCGTGGGGAATGCGCGCTGGCGCGGAGTTCGTCTGGCCGACGTGCTCAAACGCGCCGGCCTGAAAGCTTCCGCCCGCGAAATCCTTTTGGACGGCGCCGATGTGCCCCTGGGCAGCATGCCGGACTTCCAGCGTTCGCTTCCGCTCGAAAAAGCACTCGACCCTAACACGCTTCTGGCATACGACATGAACGGCGAGGCGCTGCCGGTAAAACATGGATTCCCCTTGCGCGTCGTGGCGCCCGGCTGGGCCGGCGATTCCTGGACCAAGTGGCTGACGTCCATCCGCGTTCTCGACCAGGAACACGACGGCTTCTGGATGAAGAGCGCATACCGCCACCCCGGCCGGCCCGTCGCTCCGGGCGTCGCCGTGCCTCTGGATCGCATGCGGCCGGTCACCAACCTGCGGGTCAAGAGCGTCATCGCGTCTCCGCTGGATGGCGCGCAGCTCGATCCCGGCAGCCCCACGATGATTCGCGGGATGGCTTGGGGAGCCGATCCGGTTGCTGCCGTCGACGTCAGCATCGATGGCGGACGTGTGTGGAAGCCGGCGTCTCTAATTGCCAGCCAGCGGACACGCTTCGGCTGGCGACAGTGGGAATTCGCCTGGACTCCGCAGCAAGCTTCGTACTTTACGATTCTGGCTCGGGCGCGCGATGCAGCGGGGAACACCCAGCCGCTGGATCAGGAATGGAACCAGTCCGGATATCTCTGGAACGCGGTTCAGCGCGTGCACGTGAACGTGGGAAGCGCAGTTCCAAAGCCGGCGATTCCTGAGCAAGCCTACGCTTCCCAACGGCCGCCCGCTGCATTTAACAATTGCCTGCTCTGTCATAACGACGACGTCATCCGGCAGCAGCGCCTCACGCGCGCGCAGTGGACCGCCGAGATCAATAAAATGACCGGCTGGGGCGCCCGCATCGACGACGCCGGCCGCGATGCGCTCCTGGATTACTTCGATCGGCTGCGTCCTTAGATCCGTTGAACCCCGCCCTTGGACGCGATAGCATTGTGGCAACCCCATGCGGGTATGAAGCAATGGTGCCCGAACGCTGGCATAAGGTCGAGCGGCTCTATCGCGATTGTCTGGATCAACCGCCTGGTCAGCGCGCCGACTTCCTGGCGCAATCGTGCGGCAGTGACCAGGACCTTCTGCGCGAGGTCGAATCCCTGCTGGCTCGAGCCGACTCGCCCACCACCGGACTGACGGATCGATCCGGGTGGGAGGCCACTGGGAAGGTCGAAGCTCCCAGGATTCCGCTGCACGTCGGGGCGCAGATCGGTCCGTACAAGCTGGAAGTCCCCATTGGAGCGGGCGGGATGGGGCAAGTCTTCCGGGCTCTGGACACGCGGCTTCGCCGCACAGTTGCAATCAAGTTCCTGCTGGGGCGCGACATGGCCGATCCCGCGCAGCGGCGCCGTTTTTTGCAGGAAGCTCGGGCGGCATCGGCACTCAACCACCCCAACATCGTCGTCATCTACGACATTTCCCAGCAGGACGGCGTGGACTTTCTGACCATGGAGCATATTTCCGGTCAGACCCTGAAAGAGTCGATCACGTCGGAAGGAATGCCCATCGACACGGTGGCCCAGCTCGGCTCACAGATTGCCTCGGCTCTGGCGGCGGCTCACGCCGCAGGTATCGTCCACCGCGATATCAAGCCGGCCAACATCATGGTCACGCCGGAGCGGCAGGCGAAGGTGCTCGATTTCGGGTTAGCCAAGGTGGCGCCGCACGGCGCGGAGGACGCCACCCAGACCGTGCTCGAAGTCACGACGCCCGGAACGGTCATGGGCACGGTTGCCTACATGTCGCCGGAGCAAACACGCGGCGAGAATGTGGACGGAAGCTCCGACATCTTCTCCCTGGGCTGCGTTCTGTATCAGGCTGCGACTGGACGTCTCCCGTTTCGCGGTGCCAGCACGCTGGCCGTCCTGCATGAAATCGCCACAGGAACGCCGGAAGCGCCCAGTAGCCTGCGCTCCGATCTGCCGATCGCATTCGACCGGTTGATCGCGGAGTGCCTGCAAAAGGATCCTCGACAGCGGCCGGCTTCGACACAGTTGGCCGCCGACCTGAGACGGCTCGCCTCGTCGCGCGAGGAAGCCCCCGGCCGGGTGCGCACCGACCGGCCCTCCGTGGCCGTGATTCCATTCCAGTTGCGGAGTCCAAACTCGGAGGATCAGTTCCTCTCCGTGGCTCTCGCGGATGCGGTGATTCATCGCCTGGCGTCCACGGGGAAACTGGTGGTCCGGCCCATCGCCAGCGTGATGCGATACAAGGGTGTGGAAACGGAATGGGCCCAGGTGGCGCGCGATCTGAACGTCGACCTGGTGGTGGAAGGCACCATCCAGAAAATGGGCGCGAAAGCCCGCGTCCTGGTTCAGGTCCACCGGGCGAGCGACGGTCAAACACTGGGCTCAGCAAAGCACGACGGCGATCTGGGCGACTTGTTCGGATTGCAGGACCGGATTGCCGACTCCGTTTCTGACGTACTCGTTCCGCGCGAGAATTCCACTGCTCAGCTTGCGGCTCCGCCCACCAAGAACCCGCTCGCGTTTGAACTGTACCTGCGCGCCGTTGACCGTGTCGCGCATTTCAACAAATTCGACATCAGCTCCGGTATCGAGATGCTCAACCGGGCTGTCGAGCTTGATCCCGGTTTCGCCGACGCCTGGGGGCAACTGGCGCAGGCCTATTCTCAGATGGGTATGTTTTTCGATCCCGATCCCAAATGGTTCGAACGTGGTGAAGCCGCGGTGGCCAAAACGCTCGAGCTGGACCCGGTGCAGTGCGACGCGCACCACGCGCGCGCCCAAATCCTGTGGAGCCCATCGCGCGGCTTTCAAAACCGGCCGGCCCTCCGCGCGATGAACGCCGCTTTGAGAGTCAATCCCAGCCGCTTCGCGGCTCGCACCTTCCGGGGCGCGATTCTGCTCCATCTGGGCTTCCACAAGGAGGCCGAGCGCGATAACCGGGAGGCTCTGCTGGCGAATCCCTCATTCACCCTGGCCATGACCAGCTTGTCCTTGATCGCACAGTATAAGGGGGACTATGAGGCCGCGCACGATTTTAACGAGCAGGCGCTGGCTCAGGACCCGTCCTTTATGCATGCAAATTTCTGGTCTCCGCTGGTTCTCATCTTGCAGGGACGGATGGAGGACGCGGCCGCGAGACTGGAGCGTGTCCGCCCCATGATTCCGGGAGAACCCCAATTGGCTGCCGTGGAGGGGTTGATCGCGGCACATAAGGGTGACTTCAAGCGTGCCGAACAACTGGCCGACGAAGCCACCCAGGCGAACACCAAGAGCGTAACTCACACCCACCACACCTGGCACGCCGCCGCCGGCGTTTATGCCCTGTGCGGGAAGCGGGACAAGGCCATGTTCGAATTGCGCCGGTGCGCGAAGCTGGGCCTGCCCAACCACGTCGCGTTCGCCAACGATCCGCACCTGCGTCCGTTGCGGGATCATCCCGACTTCATCGCGCTTCAATCCGAGCTGCGGCGGGAGTACGATCAGTACCGTCAGGAATTCGATTTGGGCGCTAGTCTTAGCCGAAGCGAATAGGAACCTCGCGATACATACGGCGCGGTTCGCTCGGCTGATCCTGAAGCCTGAGCCGCATCAGCGTGGCTCGCTTTAGGCCCCTGCGCCTGCTCGCAGCCCTGCGCGTGCTGCGGACGACCAACGCCAGCAGCACCAGCGCTGCACCCACCGCGCTCAAAAGGCTCATCCACATCCACATGGGATACTCTCTTGCCCCAGGGGATCGGCCGCTCCAGCGGTCAGCCAGCCCGACCGATCATCCCCGGCGACTAGCGGTCAGGCCCTCGGAGGAAGAAGCCCGCCGCACGTTCTTGACATCCTACCATTCCCCCTGTAACAGTCAAGGAAAATTATCCAGAAATATGCGATTCCGTATCCCTCTGCTCCATGCAAATCTCCGCCCGCTGCTTCTGACATACTACGACTAGATGCGCCTGTGGTTTTTCCTTCCGGTAATCTGCGCCATCGCGGGCGCCACTGCCGGGCAGGTGAAGGGCCCCGCCCAACCGGCACCGGCGAAGACGCTGCAAGCGCAGTCCTCTTCCAGCATCCACACGACAACCGCGGCGAACGGTTCCCAGACTGTCGAAATCCATAACGTCAGTTATGAGATTACCGGTACCGGAATTCACGGCCGGCCATCCAGTGAGCGGCTGGTACTTCGGAAAACCATCCACTCCAGGGGAGTGGTGGGCGATCTTGGCGTCGAGTCCACGGTGACGCTGGAAGCCTGGCCTTTTGGCGTCGACCTCCAGCAGAAGCCCATCTATACGCTCACTCAGACCGGGACCAACGGGCACACGGTCTATCCCGACCTCTTCGTAACGGACCGCCGACTGGAAGAAGTGCAGTGGTGGTCGGTTCACAAATTGGGCAGCGGGCAGCATTTGTTCGATACCTATGTCCCGGTGCTCAGTTTCTCCATCTCGCGGGACGTTGCGACCAGCCGTTACGCCGGACTGGAAGTCCCGCCGGACGACGCCAAGGATGCCCGTCTCAAAGAGCCTCACGTGGTGGGGGTCATTACGTACGCGTCCGCGGACCGCGTGATTCGGGAAGCGCTGCTTACCGCGGACGATCCCAAGCAGGCCCAGCTGCTAAGAAGCTACTTCGGCTCCACCTGGACGCTGAAACTGGTCGAGGGAGCCACCAGCGGCCGTGGAAAAGCCAGCGAGCCGCCGCGGTCCCTGAAACTTTCTATGAGTCAGAACTATCCCTCGCCTCCCGGAACGATCGAGGTGACGATTCCGATCTCCGGGGACGACCTCGACCTGGCCCGCGCGCAGCTTCCGCCCCGCCTGCACGTAGCTGCCTGGAAACGCTAGCTACCCTGCGTTAACCTGAAGGGACCATGAAAAAACTTCAATGGATCCTCCCGGTTGGATTATTGGCCGTCTCCGCCAGCCTGATGCTGTATGCCGCCAAGACGGACGGCATGACGATTCTCGCCGGGAAACAGGCTTTCAGCAACACGGCTTCGCTGAAACCCGGCGTAGCCCGCAAAATCACTGCCAAGGATCTTCCGAAGCCCGGCGACACGCCTTCTGGGAACACTCCCGGCGGACGCGGCGCGGTTCGTCCGGCGGATGCGATGCCGCAAGCGCCCGCGGGATTCAAGGTTGGAATGTACGTCGGCGAAGGACTTACGAATCCCCGCCAGATGCGCAGGGCCCCGAATGGCGACATCTTCGTTGCCGAAACCAGTGGCGGGGCCGCGGGCGCCGTCAAGATCTTTCGCGGCGTGACCGCCGACGGGAAACCGCAACAAACGTCTGTGTTCGCGAACCTGCCGAATGCGTTCGGGATCAACTTCTATCCGCCTGGCCCGACGCCACAGTGGGTGTATGTGAGCAACACCACTACGCTGGTCCGCTTCCCTTACAAGAATGGCGACCTGAAAGCCACGGGTCCTGCTGAGACGCTGATTTCGGATATTCCGGCGGGCGGCCACTCCACGCGCGACATTGTTTTCTCCAAGGATGGCAAGAGCTTGTTCGTGGCGGTCGGCTCGGCGTCAAACAACGACGATAACGAGCGGGAGTTCCATCGCGCCAACATTCTCGAATACACTCCCGAGGGCAAGTTCGTGGGCATCTACGCCTCGGGCATTCGTAACCCCGTCGGGCTGGCGATCCATCCTGAAACCGGCGAAGTCTGGACGTCTATCAATGAGCGGGATACGTACGGCGACAATCTGGTTCCCGATTACGTGACCCATGTGGAGCGGGGCGGTTTCTACGGCTGGCCCTGGTTTTACATCGGCGGGAATTACGATCCCAAGCATGAGGGCAAGCATCCCGAGCTGAGAGGGAAAGTGACTGTTCCGGACGTGCTGGTCCAGCCGCACAGCGCCTCGCTGGGGATGGCTTTCTACGACGGGAAACAGTTCCCCGCGGCGTATTCCGGTGATGCCTTTGCGGCCGAGCATGGTTCCTGGAATCACGCCGCGGGCTCGGGCCACGAAGTCATCCGCATTCCGCTCGAAAGGGGACGGGCCAGCGGAGTGTATGAGGATTTCCTCACCGGCTTCGCGACCAACGGGGTGCTGTGGGGCCGTCCGGTAGGTATCGCTGTAGCGCCGGACGGTTCGATGCTGGTCACCGATGACGGCGCGAAAGTGATCTGGCGGGTCAGCTACACCGGCAAATAACCGCGTACCAAACCCGATCGGGGCGGAAGCCCCGCTTGCGGCACTTTTCGGGATTGCCGATACTGTACACACAAAACGCGTCCCGTGTCGTGCTAGGCTGGCCGCAATGAGTGTGGATGAACGCAGGTGGGTGATCATCTTCCTGTATTTGCAGCTCTTGGACGTTCTTTCGACGCTGATCGGATTCAGCCTGGGCAACACGGAGGCCAGTCCTTTCATCCGTTTGCTGATCCGCTGGGGGCCCGTGGCGGGGCTGGCGCTCTCAAAAGCGGTCGCGCTGGGGCTGATCGCGGCGTGCTTCGCGCTCAAGCGCATGCGGATGATCCGCTTCATCAACTATTGGTATGCCGGATTGGTGGTCTGGAATCTATTCGTGGTGCTCACGGTCTTAATCGGGCCGGAGCAGCAGGCCAGACGCGCAGCGGAGCCAGGCGAGGCGATCCGGACGGTGGCGGCGGCCTTGCGGGACAACCATTCGCCCCTGCCGAACCACGGGATTTTCACCGCGTTTCAGTTCGCCTCGCCCGCCAATCATAAATCCACGGGGTCTTATGGGCGGTTCCTATCGGTGGTCAAGTCGGCCGATTTTGCGCCGATGCTGCAGGATCGTCCGTACGAATGGACCGATCTGGTCATCCGCGGCGACCATGCCGAGCAGACCCTGCGGGTGGGGCTCCCGTCGGGCGGCACTGCGTCCTACAAGTTCGATGTGGCGCGGCAGGCCGGCGGCGGCTGGATGGTGGATGGAGTGAGCCGGCTGCCGTAAAATTAAAATATAGGAATGTCCACTCTCACGATTCGACGCGCGACGCTGGAAGACGCGCCCGCTTCCGCCAAGATTTGCTACGACGCGTTTTACAAGATAAACACCGCCCACGGATTTCCGCCGGATATGGCGTCGCCTGAGGCGGTGGCCGGCATCATGACCATGATGTTCGGGCATCCCGGTTTCTACTGCGTCGTGGCGCAGGAAGGCGGACGCATCGTCGGGAGCAACTGCATGGACGAGCGTTCGCCCATTGCGGGGATTGGGCCGATCACCATCGATCCGGAGGCGCAGAATCGGGGCATCGGAAGGAAGCTGATGCAGGCGGTGATGGATCGGGCTCGCGAGCGCAATTTTCCGGGCGTGCGGCTGGTGCAGGCGGCGTTTCACACGCGGTCTTTGTCGCTATACGCGACGCTGGGGTTCGACGCGCGCGAGCCGCTTTCGGTGATGCAGGGTCCGGCCATCAAGAGAACGATAGAGGGATGCAGGGTTCGGCCGGCGTCGGCAGCGGATCTGGAAGCGTGTAATCGGGTGTCGGTGAAGGTGCATGGGCACGATCGCGGCGGTGACCTGGCGGATTCGATCGCGCAGGGGACTGCGGCCGTGGTCGAACGGCACGGAAGAATTACGGCCTATTGCAGCAGCCTGGCGTTCTTCGGGCATGCGGTGGCCGAGAGCAATCTGGATTTGCAGGCGCTGATTGCGGCCGCAGACGGATTCGGCGGGTCGGGGATCCTGGTGCCGACGCGCAACGCGGAGCTGTTCCGATGGTGCCTGGAAAACGGGCTGCGTGTCGTGGAGCCGATGACCCTGATGACGGTGGGGTTGTACAACGAGCCGGCGGGTGCGTATCTGGCGTCGATCCTGTATTAGCGGATGTCCACGGAGACGGTATTGGAAGGATTACCGTCGACAGTCAGCGCGAGGTTCGCAACACCGAGTCCCTTGAGGGCGGGCGTCAGGCGGATATTCACCTGGTCGAGACCGGGCAAGCCGCTGCCTTCGTGTCCGGCGTACTCCACTGGAACGCTGATGCCGCCGATGGTGGCGCGGGCGTTCGCCAGTGACGAGCGGTTGCGGATACCTGTGGCGTAAGCGATCAAATAGACCGGGCGGTCGTCGAGCAGGATCGTGCCGCGGACCGACAGAACGGTTTGTTGCCCATTGGGTTCGAGACGCAGGGCGTATGCCGCGGCCGTGTTGTCTTCAAACGCGAAGAGAGCCGGCGCGAGGATATTCGCGTCCGCGTTGGCGCGGATCTGAACGCCGTCGCCTCGCTGCACAGTCAAACTTAGTTTGCCCGGTTGGAAGTCCGAGGGCACGACAAAGTTGATTTGCACCGGCGAAACATAGAGCAAGTCCGCCAGCCGGGTTGTGCCGGCTGAGTCGACGATCGCGAGGCTGGAGCCGCCTAGGTTGACCGGCAAGGCGCCGTGGCCGGCGGCTGCCGTTTCCGTGGACAAACCCACGCCGAACAGAGTTGCCAACGATCCCGGCGCTACCCTGCTCGCGAAGCTGGCCGAAGAGATCACCCGCGGCGCAGGGCTATAAAGAAACGCAGTCGGGCTTTGCCCGCCCGAAACTAACACTCGTCCGTCTTGGAGTTGCGTTGCGGTATAAGTCACGGGGACAGGCACAGATTTGAAGCTCTCTGACGACGGATCGTAGAGTGCCGGCGAGGCGTAGTAGTTGCTATCGAGCCAATACACGTCAAAGCCACCCGCGGTTAGAACGCTCCCATCACTCAAAGACGTGATGCCGTACAGCATCTGAGCCTCCGGAAGACT
>DATIRX010000217.1:0-15972 GCA_035469225.1 Bryobacteraceae bacterium | reverse complement strand
TTGGGTAAGCACGTGCTCGTAACCGTCTGCGAAATTGCGAAAGCGCCGGTACCACCGCAACCGATCGGTGCAGTAACCAAGCCGACGCTCGGGGTTATTTTCACCGTACCGGTGCCAGTACCCGCGAAGGTTAGAACCAAGTTGCGGTTATCCGTAAAACTCGTCTCCGCGGTGACCCCTGACGGCGACCCCGTGGCGATCAGGTGGAACGTGATCCCCAAATCGTGCTCTTCGACGTGGTACACGTCCACATGGTTGAACGCGCCGGTGGCATCCGCCGTGATATCCAAAGCCACATCCGCGTGCGTCGTGGGAGTCTCATGGATCACCACATGCACCACGTCGTTCGGTCCGAAGCCGGCGCCGGAAAGATAGACCACGTCGCCGGGCTGGTAGTCCAGCTTGTCCGACGTCACCGTCGCTACCGGGACAGTATTCGAAACCAGCGACAAGGCGCCGTCGGCTGTGCGGCCGCCCGCTATCGTCAGCATTCCTGTGTCGGATGCCGCGCCGGTCATCTTGCTCCGGGCCGAGGAAAGCGAATCCACGGTCTTGAACTGACCCCGGTAGGAGCCCGCCCACCACACGAACTGCTCAGTCGAGGCCAGCGGCTCGCCGGCCGAGGTCCCGCCCACGATCATGACGGTATTGTTGTGCGGCATCAGGAACGCCTGATGGCCGCGCCGCGGCGAACTCATGGCCGGGCCCGCTGCCATCGAGCCGCTGCGGGTGTCGAACAGATCGGAGCTGGCCAGATCCTGCGCGCCATCCGAACCGCCGGCCAGCAGAACCTGTCCGTTATCCAGCAGGGTGGCCGACAGGCCGTCGCGCGGCGTACTCATCCGCCCCAGGGAATGAATGGATCCCGAGGCCGGATCGAATACGTCCACGGTGGCCAGCGCCGTTCGACCGTCGGTTCCACCGGCGATCAGCACGCGCCCGTCCGGCAGGCGGGTGGCGGCGTGGTTCTTGCGCGGCGAAGACATCACGCTGCCCGCGAAGGAAAAAGTCTCCGTGTTGGGATCGAAAATCTCCAGCGTGGCCGAGGCCAGACCGGAAGCCTCGCCCCCGGCGATCAGGACGGTTCCGCCGACAAGCGGGGTGACCGTGGCGCCAATGCGTGCTTCGCCCATGGCCGGGATGTTGGTCCAGAGGTCGGTGGAGGGATCGTAGATTTCCGCGGCGTTGGTGGCCGCATCGCCGGTGACGCGACCGCCTGCCACCAGTAGGCGACCATCGGGGAGCGCGGCGCAGACCTGCTCACTGCGGGCTACGTTCATCGGCGAAGCCGAGAGGTAGTCGCCGGTCACGCTCAGGTATTCCGCGGTGCCGAGCGCGCCCCGGCTGCCCTGGCCGCCGGTAGCGAGCATGCGCCCATCCGGCAGCGTGGCGGTGCAGGCACCCGCGCGTCCTTCACGCAGGAAACGGTCGCGGATCCAGTGGTCACTGGTGCGGCGGACCGGATCCTGTCCCTGGAAAAGCAGGGGGACAGCAAGAGCAGTCAGAAGTAGTAGGCAGATGTTTCGAGCGAGTCGTGTCACGCGATTTCCCTCCGAAGAAAAAGGCGCTTCAAGCAACCTTAACGTTCGGCTGGCCGAAAGGCAAGAAAAGATCGGGTGATATTAGTACTGATGGGTACAGGACTAACGACCGCTCTTCGCGCGCAAAATGACCCATTGGACGGACATTTTGAGACCGGGGCCGCATTCTTGGACGACGCTGGAGGTGCCGGGGATCGGCCCCTTGCCTTTCGTGCCTGGAAAGAATAGTACATTAGCTACAGCGATCTAACCTTGGAGAAGAACAACTGATGACCACCAGATCATGGGCGACAGGGATGGCACTGTTTGCCGGCTTCGCGATCGCGCTCGTTAGCAGCTACGCGCAAACTCCCGCTCTGACTCCGTTCGACAAATTGCCCGACTGGAGCGGCACGTGGGCCATGATGGGCGGGACGGTCTTCGATAAAGCGACGCAAACCGGCAAGGGCGGTTCCATAGACCCAGGCGTGCGCGAGCATCCTCCGTACACCCCGGCCTACGAAAAGAAGTACGCGGAGCACCTGAAGTTGCGCGATGAGGATCGTTATCCCGACGTCCAAACCAATTGCGGCGTCCCCGCCGGCTTTCCACGGATTCTGAATCTTCCCGACGCCTATGAATTTGTGGTTAGGCCCGACGTGTTCTATATCATCGCGGAGAACGGCGGCAACACCATGCGCGTGTACACGGATGGACGCAAGCTCCCCGGCAAGGAAGATACCTGGGGGACTTATACGGGCGTCTCGGTCGGCCACTGGGAGGGCGATACGCTGGTGTGGGAGACCGTAGGCTTGAAGGGCGACCGCGACAACGACTCCATTCTCGACAGAACCGGTTTGGTCCTGAGCGATGAGGCCAAGATCACCACTCGCATGCGCAAGATCAACGCCGAGACACTCGAAGCCAACATGGTGATCGAGGATTCGAAGGCCCTGACCAAGCCCTGGAACGTGACCAAGCAATTCAGGAAGAGCAAGCCCGGACTCTTCCTGTACGACTATGGCTGTGCGGAAAACAACCGGAATCCAGTGGATCCGGTCACCGGAAAGACGCATACACTGGGTAGCGACGGCAAACTAATCAAGTAAGCAGGGGGGAGATTTCAAGATGAAGTCAGTTTTCAAAGTTTCGATCGCAGCTCTGGTGATTGCCGTGGGGACGGCGCTGGCGCACCATTCGTCGGCTGGATTCAGTGAGGGCTCCAAAGTGGTTTCTGGCACGATCAAGGACTTTCAGTTCAGGAATCCCCACTCCTGGATCCAGGTAAACGTGGCGGACGCAAGCGGCAACGTGACGGAATGGAGCGTGGAATGGGGAAGCCCGAACCAATTGGGCCGCGAAGGCATCCGTCCGTCGACGTTCCCGGCGGGTGCGCAAGTGAGCATCCGGCTGCGCCCCGATTTGACGGGCCATCCCATCGGCATCTTCGTCGGCGCAAAATTGTCCGACGGCAAGACCGTCGGTAAGTGGTCCGAGGAATAGCCCGTGCGTCTTCAGATTTTCTGTGCCTTCACACTCGTCGCCATGACTATCGTTAACGGTCAAACGCCTGTGACCCAGGCGAAACAGGCTCCCGATCCCCGAAGCCTGGTTCTGGTGGGCGATCGTTTCAGGCCGCTCAAGTACGACGAGATGACGGCCGAGCAGAAAACCATGATCGATCACCTGCTGGCCGGAGAGCGCGGTGGCGTCCGGGGACCGTTCAATGTTCTGCTCCGCAGTCCCGAGGTGGGCGACCGGGCGGCGGAATTCGGTGGCGCAATGCGTTTCCGCACCGGCCTGCCGAGAGATGTAACCGAAACCATCATCATTATGACCGGGCGCTTCTGGACGGCGCAGTACGAATGGAACTCGCACAAGGCCGCGGCTTTGCAAAACGGCGTGAGCCCGGCGATTGTCGATGCCATCGCCACCGGCAAGCGTCCCACCGGAATGAAGCCGGAGATGGAGATCGCCTACAACCTCATCGACGAGCTCCTCACCTCGCACCAGGTGTCCGACGCCACGTTCAAGGCTGCCAAGGACCGGTACGGCGAGCGGGGTGTCGTCGATATGATCGGGTTGAGCGGGTGGTATGGGCTGGTCTCGATGGTGCTCAACGTGGACCGTTACCCCTTGCCCGAGGGCGTGCAGCCCGACTTAAAGCCTCTCGAGAATCCGCTTCCGGTTGTGGGCATGGGATTCGCTACACCAATTCCAGGCGTCGTCTCGCCGGCCGAAGTGACGTCGAAAGCCGCCAACGGCAAGGAATTCACCATGCGTGGCGATCGCTTCAAGCCGCTCACCTACGAACAAATGACGCCTGAGCAGAAGAAGCTCACCGATATCGCCGTAGCGCAACGGGGCACGGGGGGCAGCTTCAATATCAACGTCCGCGACCCTGACGGCGGCAGACTGCTGTTCGACATGGGCGACCGGGTCCGTTTCCATATGTCGGTTCCGGACAAGCTGAAGGAACTGGCGATTACTCTTACGGCGCGCTACTGGGGCGCGCAGTTCGAATGGCTCGCTCACCGGCGGGCCGCGGTGCAGGCCGGGCTGAGTGAGGAAAAAGTCAAAGCCATCGCCGAAGGCCGGCGCCCGGTTGGGATGTCTCCTGATGAGGAGGCTGTCTACAACTTCATCACCGAGCTGTTCAAAACCCGACACGTCAGCGACGCGACGTTTGCAGCCGTGAAGAACGTGGCCAGCGAGCGCGGCGTCGTGGATCTGATCGTCAGCGCGGGTTACTACCAGCTGGTTTCCATGCTGATGAACGCCGACCGTCTGCCCGTGGGGGCAAACCAGCAGGCTGAACTGAAGTATCTGGCCAAGCCGTTGCCCTGAACGCGCCGCGTCGGGCTGCCGGACGGTTCAACAGGGCGAGGCGCGGTACTGCCTGGCTTGTGGCGGCGAGGAGTTCCGCCTGCGCGAGCCGGTTCGATTTCGCAAGGACGCGATCGCGGCGTTTATGGGACTGACCGCAGTCATCCTGTTCTGGCTCGCGCGCGTCTAGCAGTCAGCTTCGCTACTCGCGGGTGCTCGACAACAGGCTGTCCGGTTTGGCCGTGAACACGTCGATCAGCGTGCTGACCACGTAACCCAACGCCAGACCCGCGGCCGCGCAAAAAGCCGTTCCGAGCGTTGCAGACAATTCCAGGCTCTGATTGATGGTTCCGGAAAAAGCGACTCCGAGTAAACCACCCGAGATGCAGCACACCAGACGATTCCGCATTTGATTCTCTCCTCGATTAACAGCATGCGGGAGAAGCCGCCCGATTGCACTAAGTAGAGGGACCCCCAGGGTTCCGAAAGCTCCCTTAGCGGGACCCCTCGTTTCTCTCCAGTACGGACCGGTTGAGGGGACTATCCCTAAGAGCCTTACTTTCCTGGCAGATGGTCCGCTGGGCGTTACGCTGGTTGCAGATGTGGGCCTGGATCCCCCGCTGGGCCGTTCGCGAAAAGCGCCTGCTGAAGGTGAGAGCCTTAGAACTGGAATCTAGCGATGATCGTCCGGCACGCGCCGGCGATGCCACTTGCCGGCCCCTTGATAAAAGCCGAACTCACCAGGGGCCGCTTACTTCGACTGCTTCTTTTCATCGGCCCGTGCGCCTCCCAGAATCCCCGGGAGAGCGTAGTTCCCCTCATGGCAGGCGTGCTCAAAGAGCGGACCGTCACTGGCGATCATGGGGATCTCCCCTTTCCACGGCCGGGTGAACGCGGTCGGATCGTCGATGGTGAACTCGTAAAGAAGGATGTCCGGAGCGGTTCTGGTGAAGCGTTCGGTCAGATGCAGATTCTCGTCCGCCCCGCGGAATTTGGTCTTGCCCGTGAAATTGGTCGTGTCCACCACCAGGCTATTGCCCTCCCAGTGTCCTCGCGAATCGCCCAGCCATTGACGAACGGTGGAGGGAACGTGTGGACGGCCATCCAACGGAATCACGCGTACGTCGTGGATCACCTCCATGAGGAGCGCGACGGTCCCGGGCGTCTGCACAATCTGATAGTTCGTCGTCAGGGGACCATACTGAGAGTTGTTATAAAAGCTCGGAAGCATCGGCGGTCCCGCCATGGGGAAAAGGATGCAGCGGTCCATCAGCGGCCGGTCTTCAGGACCATCGGCCGGATGTTCCCGGGCATAGGCCCTTTCCGCCTGGACTCTTTGTTGCGCTTCCGGAGTGAGTGCGGGAACTTTCCCATCCGCCGGATCCACAATGATGGAAGTGCGCAAATTCGGCGCTCGCCTGGAATCTCCGTCCCACCAGAAATCGTTGTACGTGCCGACCTGTCCGGCGGCCAGCGGCCTTTCGCGCGAAGTTCGCGGAAATACTTTCGCTTCGTACGCAGCCATTTCCTCCTTGGTCAGGAATTGCTTCCCTTCCAGCTCTTTGGGGCGTTCCAAGGGGATGATGGAAGCATTGCTCCAGATACCCTGCAGATCCGGATGGCCGTCCGCGGTGCGGGGCGGAGTCCAAGGTTTACCGGCACGGACGGGCTGAGCCAGCCCGGAGACCGCCAGCGCCGCCAGCGCGATCACAAGCTTCATCGTCATGGAATTGCCTCCGTTCCGATGAGTAGCATACCCTGATTTGGAATACGATGATAGTTGTGGGATGTCGCACTACCATCTGGACGCTGATCGCGTTCCTGCAAGCAGCAGCGTTCGCGCAAACAGCCACCATTAGCGGCGCCATTACCGATCCCGATGGCGGCGCGGTCAAGGACGCCGTGATGCAAGCCAGGAGTACGGCGACCGGAGCCGTGGTGCGCGCCCTTGCTTCTCCCCAGGGTGAGTATAAACTCGACCTGCTTCCGGGAACCTACGATCTCTCGGTTCCCATGCCCTGTTGCCAGTGGGGCTCCTTTGCGCAATCGAACGTCGCCGTGAGGGCAGGCGAGCCCCTTCGCCTGAATGTCCGGCTGCCGTGGGGATCCAATCTGGGAACCTTGGGTGACGATCCTATCCTTCTGCTGAACGACTTTCGCGATCGCGCCGAGGTTCCCGCCGGAGCTGCTCCACGCACGCGCGAAGGCACGCCGGATCTCTCCGGCATTTGGATCAACCTGTACAATCCCGACACCCCCGCGCCTCCTTTGCAGCCTTGGGCCGAGGAACTGCTCCGCCAGCGTATGGCGGATAATTCCAAAGACTATCCCGGCGGGTTCTGCCTGCCGGCCAACGCCGCGCCCATCACGCGGGCCTTTCCGTACAAGTTCGTCCAGACTCCTAAGCTGATCGTGGTGCTGCATGAGTCGGACACGCCGGGCGTGCGGCAGATTTTCCTGGACGGGCGCGGTCACCCGGCCGAGATGAATCCCACCTGGGAAGGACACTCCATCGGTCATTGGGAAGGCGACACGCTGGTAATCGATACGGCCGGCTATAACGACAAGAGCTGGCTTTCGCTGAGCGGCATTCCGCACACTGAGAAACTGCACACGGTGGAGCACATCCGCCGGCCGGATTACGGCCATATCGAGGTCGAAATCGTGATGCAGGATGCGGAGGCCTTCACCGGTCCTTGGAAGCGAACCTTTACCGCGACGCTGGCCTCCGCGGAGGAAGAGATCATGGAGTTCGTCTGCGGCGAAAACAACCGCGATGCGAACCATTACCGGGAGTGATCCGGTTCGCTTCAAAAGCCGCAGTTCGCATCCATCACGCGTATCTTTCAGCAACGTAAGGGCTGCGCCGCAGTGCCCAACGTGCGTCAAAACACGCATTCCGGAGGGGTGGCGGGATGTCGCCGGAGCGGTCAGGCGCGTATTCACTCGCAAAACCGTCGCCCAAGCCTGTGGCAGACATTCCCGAGGATGGCCTATGCCGTGCAGGTGTTAGCCGCAAGAAATAGACGAGAGGGATGGGGTGCCCCCCCGTTGGTGGGCACAAACGTATGCGTCAGATCTCCGCAGGTATCATCGTGGCAACCCGGGAGCTTGAGGAGGCGCTCCTCAACTGTCTCCAGGATTTGCCCGTTCGTGTGCTGTTTGAAATCTCCGAGCTGCCCGAGGACTGGCCGGCTTTCCTGGAACGAATCGAACGGATGCGGCCGGACGTGGTCATTCTGGACGTCACTACGCTGCGGGAACCGATGGAGCAGGTGATTCACCGGATCCGTTCCACCAAGGTTCAGCCCGCGATTTGTGCAGTGCACAAGACCAACGATCCCGAGGCGATTTTAAGGGCCTTCCGTGCCGGGGCCATTGAGTTTCTTTACCCTCCCTTTGGTCCGGGCCTGAAGGATGCGCTGGAAGGTGTGGCCAAGGCCAAAGACGCCGCACCGAATTCTCACCGCCGTGAGGGCAAAGTTTTCGGATTTGTTTCTGCTAAGGGAGGATGCGGCGCCACCACCATCGCCTGTCATGTTGCCCTGGAACTAGCCGGCCGCCGCCGCGGCAGAGTGCTGCTGGCCGATCTGGATCTGGAATCAGGTTTGATCGGGTTTCTGTTGAAGTCCAACTCCGCCTATTCGATCGCGGATGCCACGCGCAACCTGCAGCAGCTGGACGATAGCTATTGGGACGGATTGGTCTATAAGGGCATTCCTGACGTCGACGTGATCACTGCTCCGCCGCCGGCATCACCCGGACTTGTCTCGCCCGACCAGGTAGAGCCGGTTGTGGCCTTCGCACGCACCCTATATGACTGGATTATCCTCGACCTCGGACGCAATCTGAGTGCGTACACTCTGCCGGTTCTGGCCCATATCGATGGTCTGTATCTGGTGACGACGTATGAAATCCCGGCGCTCCATCAGGCGAAAGGGATCCTCCAGAGTGTGCTTCATGCCGGCTTTCGTCAGGATCGCCTGCACCTGCTCATGAACCGCATGCCCAAGCATAGCGACGTTACGCTGGACGAAATCGG
Organism: Bryobacteraceae bacterium; assembly: GCA_035469225.1. Classification (GTDB taxonomy): domain Bacteria; phylum Acidobacteriota; class Terriglobia; order Bryobacterales; family Bryobacteraceae; genus Palsa-187. Next base: position 7,584 of record DATIRX010000217.1, on the reverse strand, counting down.
ACAGATGCTGGGGCTGCCGGTTTCCGAGACCATTCTGAACGACTACATCTCACTGCAGGAAGCCTACACCGAGGGCCGGCTTCTTAGCCCCGAAAGCCTGCTCGGCAAGAGTTATGCCCGCCTGGTGGCCCACATGGCGGGCCTGGAAGAAAAAAAGAGAAGACTGTCCCTGTTTGGTTAGGAGAAACAAAACCATGGCGGCCGCATTCACCATCGAAGCTCCCAAGGAACAAGCTTGGGTAACCCGGCTGATGTCGCAGCAGGCCATCACCCCTGAGCATCAGAACCTGAAGTTCACCTTGCACCGCAAGCTGCTGGACCGCGTCAATCTGCAGGTCTTGTCGAGCATTGCCACCGACCATATCCGCAGTGAGGTTCGAGCGGCCTTGGTCCGCCTGGTCGAAGAGGAGAAGACTCCCCTTACGGTGGTAGAGAAGGACCGCATCATCAATGAGGTCCTGGATGAGGTATTCGGATTGGGTCCGCTCGAGCCGCTGCTCGCGGATCCCACCATCTCCGACATCCTGGTGACCACGCCGCACATGGTGTACATCGAGCGTGCCGGCAAGCTGTTTCTTACGCCCGTTGAATTCAAGGACGACGCGCACCTGATGCGCATCATCGAGAAGGTAGTGGCGCGCGTCGGACGCCGCGTGGACGAGTCATCGCCCCTGGTGGACGCCAGGCTTCCGGATGGTTCCCGTGTGAACGCCACCATTCCTCCCGTGGCCGTGGACGGTCCGATCCTGTCCATTCGCCGCTTTGGCCGGAACCCGCTGACCGCCGAAGATCTGGTCCGCAATCTGACCCTGACGGCGGGCATGATGGATCTGCTCAAGGCCGCCGTACGGGCGCGTCTGAACATCATCATTTCCGGCGGAACGGGAACCGGCAAGACCACGCTGCTCAACGTCCTGTCGACATTTATTCCCTCTGACGAGAGGATCGTCACCATTGAAGACGCCGCCGAGCTGCGGCTGCATCAGAGGCACGTCGCGCGTACCGAAGCAAGACCGGCAAACATTGAGGGCGAGGGTGCCATCACCATCCGCAGGCTGGTGATCAACGCGCTGCGCATGCGGCCGGATCGCATCATCGTCGGTGAAGTTCGAGGCGAAGAAGCGCTGGACATGCTCCAGGCGATGAATACCGGTCACGACGGCTCGCTCACCACCATTCACGCCAATTCCCCCCGGGACGCGGTAGGGCGGCTGGAAGTGATGGTGGGCATGGCCAACTCCAACATGGGCGTGCATTCGATCCGGCAACACATCGCCTCGGCGATCAGCCTGTTTGTCCAGATCAGCCGTTTTAGCGATGGCGCCCGCCGGGTCACTGCCCTTACCGAATGCACCGGCATGGAAGGCGAGGCGCTAACCATGCAGGATATCTTCGTCTTTGAGCGTGTTGGGCTGGACGAACACGGACGAGTGGCGGGACTCTTCCGTCCCACCGGCGTTCGCCCGAAGTTCTACGAACGGTTACGGACCTCGGGTAATGCTCTGCCGGCTGCAATCTTTGAAACCGCGGTCGAGATCGGCAGAGCGGAGCACTCTAGCGTCGTTTCTTGAGGGAACTGAAAAGCACAGCTTTCCCTGCCGATTCGAATCCTCTGGTTGCATCGGAAATGGCGGCTCTGGTACATGAGTTAGAGGGCCGTTATGAATCCAAACAAAGCTTTGTGGGAGAAGGGCGACTTTACAGAGATTGCAGCCCTGATGCGTGAATCGGGAGAAGCCCTGGTGAAGTCCCTCGGGATCACGCCTCCGCTGCGGGTTTTGGACCTGGGCTGCGGAGACGGCACTACGGCCGTTCCTCTTGCCCGTTTGGGGGCTGAAGTGGTTGGAATCGACATCGCCCGGAACCTGGTGGAAGCCGGGAACAAACGGGCTGCGGCGGCGGGTCTTACGCGGCTGACATTTCAAGAGGGAGATGCCTGCAACCTGGAAGGGGTGCCCGACCATTCGTTCGATTTGACCCTCTCGGTGTTCGGCGCGATGTTCGCGCCCAAGCCCTTCGATGTTGCCAGGGAGATGGTCCGCGTCACCAAACCAGGCGGCCGTATTGTGATGGGCAACTGGATCCCCAACGATCCAACGTCCTTCGTGTCGCAGTTGCTGAAGATCAGCTCATCGTTTATGCCTCCGCCTCCGGAAGGCTTCATCAGTCCCATGACTTGGGGCGTGGACACTCACATCATCGAACGCTTTGGTCAGGCCGGAGTGCCCCAAGAAAAAATCTCCATGGTCAAGGACACGTTCCTCTTCACCTCGCCGGATAAAAGCCCAGCGGATTTGATCGAATCCTTCCGGCGTTTCTATGGCCCCACCATGAACGCGTTTGAAGCGGCCGAAAAGAACGGGAAAGTGGAGGAGCTTCGCGGCCAGCTTCTGGAACTGGCGAAAGAACATAACACCCGCACGGGCGGAGGCACCTCCATCCCTGCGACCTTCTTGCGGGTCACCGTTCGCCTCTGATTCCGCCGAATTTGAAAGCAAGAAACGAGGTGCAGCCGGCCAGGAGGCCCGCTAATCTTGTCGTATGCCGACCGTGAAGAACAAAATCGAGAAATCCTATCTCACCGACGCGGATCGTTGGAATGCGGTGATCCATCGGGACAAGGATGCGGCCGATGCCTTTGTCTATTCCGTGAAGACCACCGGCGTCTACTGCCGTCCGTCGTGTCCGGCACGGCTGGCACGTCGCGGGAACGTGGCGTTTCATCCCACTCCGAAGGATGCCGAGCGGGCCGGATTTCGTGCCTGCAGGCGATGCCGGCCCAACGGTCCTTCAGCTCATGCTGAACAGGCGGCCATCATCGCCAAGGCGTGCCAGTGGATTGTCGATGCCGAAGAACTACTCTCGCTGGACTCTCTCGCCCAGGCCGCCGGCATGAGCCCGTGGCATTTTCACCGTGTGTTTAAGTCCTTGACGGGCCTGACTCCCAAAGCGTATGCGACCGCGCATAGAGCGAAACGCATGCACCAGGAACTGTCGCGCCGCGGGACGGTAACATCGGCGATCTACCATGCGGGATTCAATTCCAACGGGCGCTTTTATGCCCAGTCCAACCAGAGACTCGGCATGAAGCCCAGGCAGTTCCAAGCGGGCGGCGACGGCGCGACCATCCGCTTCGCCGTCGGTGAGTGCTCGCTTGGGTCGATCCTGGTGGCAGCTTCCGACGTGGGCATCTGTTCGATCGCAATCGCGGACGACCCCGATACGTTGGTGAAGGAACTGCAGGACCGTTTTCCCAGCGCCGAGTTGATCGGCCGCGACCGGCAGTTCGAGCGGATGGTGGCCCGGGTCGTGGCCTTCGTGGAGAACCCTTCGGCCGGGCTGGAATTGCCGCTGCATATCCAAGGCACCGCATTTCAGCAGCGCGTTTGGAAAGCTCTGTGCGAAATCCCTTGCGGTACCACTCGCACCTATTCGGAACTGGCGCGGAAGCTCGGCCAGCCGAACGCTACGCGTGCCGTCGCCGGGGCCTGCGCCGCGAACACGCTGGCCGTGGCGATTCCGTGCCACCGGGTGGTGCGGACGGACGGTTCGCTCTCCGGTTATCGCTGGGGTGTCGAACGAAAGAGCAAACTGCTGGATCTCGAAGGCGCCAGGACCTGATCGCGAGTCACTTTCCGACCATGTGCCCTGGATCGCGGTTGTTCTCTTCGCAGATGCTCTCGATGAGATCGGTATCTGGTAGCAGGCGCCAGGCCAGCTTGACGTTCCACGGCTTGGTGTACGCTTCCGGATCGTCAATGGTAACGTCGATGTCCATGTGCCCGGTCCTCGGCCGGGAGAAACGTTCGATGACGTGCAATGCCTCGGTCCCGGGCAGACCCCGCATGTCGAGCCAGGTCCTGCCGTTCTGTCCGATCGTGTCTACGACGAAGGTGTCCTTGTCCCAATGGCCGATCGAATACCCCATCCAAGTCGGCTGCGGATTCTTGGGGAGTGGCCTCCCGTCCGTAAAGATCTGCCGGTAGATGGTACGGGATTCGTGCAGCAGCAGCGTCAGGTCTTCGGTCTGCACCAGCTTGAGGCCGTCGGGGATATTGTCCTTCTCCGGAATGCCGGAGGGCAGACAGGACGCACCGGGGTGATCCTTGCCGTTGTTTTCGATGCGTGCGTTGTAGAGGTCCCGCGCCTGCGGCTTGAGCGGCACCTCCTCCGGCTTCATGTCGGCGGCCAGGTTCAGCAGGTGTTTGGTCGGATTTTCTGGCATCCAGAAGCCCGACAAATCGATCTTGCCGTAAGGCGTGCGCAGCGGTGGCGCACTCAAATCGACCTTGCCGTCGGCGGTGCGCGGCACGCGCTTCCACGGATAGGGGTCCCATTGCGCGCTGGCCACTACGCTCATGGCCAACATCATGACGACCGTATTCTTAAGTGTTGGCATCACGCCGCTCTCCCTTTGCAAGATTGGCACATCGAACCGTCTCGCTGCATATAGATAACTTATCAACCCTCGCATTGGTTCGCACGAATGTCTACAATGATCCCACCATGTCCAAGCTTCTTACGCAACGTGTGACCCGCCGGCAGGCGCTCGAAGTGATGGGAATCGGCGCGGCAGCCGCTGCAATTCCCAGGAGTGCATTCGCGCAGGCGCCAACATTTCCGAAAGGCGCGGTCATCCGGACCATCCTCAAAGACTATGCGCCCGAGGAGTTGGCGGGCGGCGCCACGCTTTTCCATGAGCACATGCAGCTGGCAACGGATTTCAACGCGAAATTTGCAGCGGCCACGGCCGCCGCCCGGGCCGCCAATGGTTTGCCGCCGGCCCCTGCGCGAGGTGGTGCGGCAAAGGGCGGTGGCGGAGCTGCTCCCGGCCCCGACATTATGCGCGACGCCGACCTGATGTCCGCGGAAGTCAAAAACGCCGCGCGCGACGGCAACATCGCCTGCATGGTCGACGCCGGACATCCGGATATGGGACGCAGCATCGACTTCCTGCGCCAGGTCTCGATGAAGTCCGGCGTACCGATCGTGGCAGGAGGCGGCTTCTACTCGCAGCCGTTTTATCCGCAAGCGATCTCCACCATGAGCGAAGATCAGATCCTCAAGGCGTTGATCAAGCAGGCTGATGACGACATCCTCGGCGCGTTCGGCGAAATCGGCTCCTGGGACGAGATCACCGCCGACGAACGCAAGGTCTTCCGCGCGGTTGGCAGAGCGCACGTCGCGACGAACATTCCGATTTTCACCCACACCGGAATTCCCGGCAAGTCGGCGCTCGAACAGCTCGATATCCTGGAAGACGCCGGCGTAAAGCCGAACCGCGTGGTCATCGGACACCTGGGGAATCTGGTAGACCCGGCGGTGTATGTGCACAAAGCCATCTGCAGGCGCGGCGCGTTTGTCGGCTTCGATCGGCAGGGCGGAAATAACGATGCGCAGCAGGTTCCGCTGGTCATGGCGCTGATCGACGCCGGTTTTGCCGACCACCTGATGTTCTCCGCGTATGCTTCCAGCGGTTATGCCAAGACCTTGACGGCGTTCGTGCCGAAGCTGAAGGCAGCCGGCGTGAGTGACCAGGTGCTCCACCGGATCATGGTGGACAACCCCCGCAGGTTTCTCGCGTTCGTCCCGAAACGGCCTCGAAGAAGATAAAGAGACCCTTCGGTTCCCTATTTCATCGCGGCGACGCCGGCTTGGGCGGTGCGGCCGTCCTGATCGCTACTGCCGCCGGAGGCGCCTACAGCCCCGACGAGTTTGCCGTCCACAATAATGGGGATGCCGCCTTCGACGGGAATCGCGCCGGTGAGCCCCAGCAGGCGCAGACCCGCTCCCCCGGCCGCCAGCGTGTCCTGGAACGACTTTGTCGGGCGGCGGAAAAGAGCGGCTGATCTGGCTTTTTCGATGGCGACTTCGACACTTCCCAGCTGCGTGTCCGGCATCCGTTCGAAGTAGACCAGATAGCCCCCGGTATCGACGACGGCCACCGCCATCGCCCAATTATTTTTGCGAGCCTCGGCAATCGCGGCCGCCGCCAGCTTCTTGGCGGAGTCGGCAGAGATGGAGATGCCGTAGGGAACGTTAGGGGGCGGAACCAGCGGTGTTTGGCCGAAAGCAGCAACGGCGAGTGCTAGGGCGGCTAAGCTTCGTTTGAGAGGCATGGGTTCATTATCTGTCACTATTGACATCCATATCGATCCCCCAGGAAATGTCATACTGCACTTAAAGGAACCACCGCTTGACCACCTCTACCATCAAGGCCCTGTTGGCCGTTGGCGCCATCGCCACGACTGCTCTTATCTCCACCGTCACCGCCCAGCAGCCGCGCGAGGTGGACGCTAAAATTCTCAAGACCGCGGGTACCGCCAAGGACGCGATGCCTGGCACATGGCTCACCTATGGCCACAGCCAAACCGAACAGCGCTTCAGCCCGTTGAAGCAAATCGACGAGACCAACGTCGGCAAGCTGGGCCTGGCATGGTCGGCGCCGCTCGTTGCGGCGGGAGGCCGCGGGGGCACCGAAGGCACACCGCTGATGTGGAACAACACCATCTACCAGACGATGGACAACAGCATCGTGTACGCCCTCGACGCGCGCACCGGCGAACAGAAGTGGCGGTACGATGCCAAGATCGATCCCATCACGCAGAGCCATATGTGCTGCGGCACCCACAATCGCGGGCTCGCGCTCTACGACGGAAAGCTCATCCTGGCGGCCAACGATGCCCGTCTGATCTCCCTCGACGCCATCAGCGGCAAGGAGTTGTGGCAGAGCAAGGTCGCCGATATCAATCAGTACTACTCGTTCACAATCGCGCCCCGTATCGCCGGCGACAAGGTGATCGTCGGCGTGGGCGGCGGCGAGTATTTCATTCGCGGCTTTTTCGCGGCGTACAACCTCAAGGACGGGTCGCTCGCGTGGAAGTTCCACACGGTTCCGCCTGCCCCCGGCCAGCCCATGGAGGACAAGGATCAGGAAAGGGCATCCAAGACCTGGGTTGGCGACTGGGCGAAGTACGGCGGAGGCGGATCGGTGTGGGACGGCCTGGTGTATGACCCCGATACGGACCTGGTATTTGCCGGCACGGGCAACCCCGAGCCGTGGCCTCAGGAAATGCGCGGCATCCCGAAATCGGAGTGGGGTAAGTGGGACAACCTGTATACCTGCTCGATCGTCGCCGTGGATGCGAAGACCGGCAAGCTGAAGTGGTATTACCAGACGGTTCCGGGCGACGCCTGGGACCTGGACTCGGTGGGGGGCTTCATCCTGGCCGATATCCAGATCGAAGGCAGGACGCGCAAAGTCATCATGCAAGCTCCCAAGAGCGGCGTGTTCTACATCCTGGACCGCACCAATGGACAGTTCATCTCAGCCGAGCCCTTCGTGCCGATCAATTGGGCGACCGGCTTCGATAAGAAGAACAACGGCAAGCCGATCATCAATCAGGACGCCTATTACGATCAGACCAATTCGGTGGTGATGTATCCGGGCGGCGGAGGCGCGCACAACTGGGCTCCGATGTCCTACAACCCGAACGCCGGCTTGGTCTATCTTCCTTACAGTGCCGGCAGCTACACCTTCAACGCCGCTAAGGAACCCGATCCCAAGGCCGGCGGCGGCGCGCA
>DATIRX010000216.1:0-9434 GCA_035469225.1 Bryobacteraceae bacterium | reverse complement strand
CCCGCTCTGGCGCCCGTCACCGGCGAGGGCAAGCCGCGGGTGTGGAGAAACTGGTTGCTGGCGTACTGGTCGTGAACATCGGGCTGACCCTCGCCCAGGTTGTTTAAGGCGATCGCCCGGAAGGAAATGGACTGCAGGTTCTTCCCTTGAAACTGGACGTAGGCGACCGCGCTCTCCCAATTCATCGGCTCGTCGATGTAGGTCAGCGTCGGCGGCACGTTGTAGATGAAGTTGCCCAGATCGTAAAAGATGGGCCGGCCGCGATAAATCTCCACCCCGTGCAGCAGGGGCGCGCCATGCATCACGATGATATCGGCGCCCGCATCCACCTCCGCATGCGTCCACTTTTTGAGCCAATCATTGGGAGCCAGCCGCTCCTGCATCCCTTCCGTGAAAATGGTCGCGAACGAGCGATTCCCGAAGACGTGGTTATGCTGGTACACGATCACCAGGTCGGCGTGCTGGCGGGCGTCACGAATGCTTTGAAGGATGCGCTGCGCATCCGCCGGATTGGGCGTGTTTCCGGGCGCGCCGGGCAGGTCGGCCGTTGCCTGGTTTTCCTGGTCGCCGGCCTGGATGCGAAGCTCATTCACTCCCGGCCGGTCCGCCGTGGAGCTTCCTCCCGGCGCAATCAGGCCGGACGCGCTGGCGATCAGGGCAATGGTGCCCTTGGGGGCGTGAAGATAACCCGGCGCTGCTGCTTCCGCAAGGTTGTTTCCAGTTCCCGCATGAACGATCTTCCGGCTGTCCGCGTGCCGGATGGTGTTCTGAATGCCCGCCGCTTTCAGATCGAAGGCATGGTTGCCGGAGAGGGACAACAAGTTAAAACCGAACGTGGTCAGTGCATCCAGCGCTTCAGGAGGAGTGAGAAATCCCCGGCCCTCGCGGACCGTCTGGCCTTTTTCGGCAACCGCGGCTTCCAGGTTGGTGAACACCACATCGCCCTTCAGCAGCCCCTGGATCACCGGCACCGCCGCCGGCGAGGTCGCGCGGATGTCCGACCGGATCATCGACTGCCCCGTTAAGGTGATCGTGATGGGAGCCGGCTGCGGGCGCTGCGCAGAACCCGTGGTGCACACGCTTGCAAGCACCACCGCCAGGCACACTGCTCTTGTCCGGATGAGCATTAGGGCACCCTGAATTTCCCGGCCTCGGGCGGCGTTACCGCCGCTTCCTTGGGGCGCGCAAGCTGGGGTATCCAGCCGTACGGCAGCCGATACGCCCGATACACCGAGTTGGTCGGCCGGGCCGCGGTCGTGAACAAAGGGAAAACGTATTCCCAAATGATGGAGCCGTCTCTGGTCACCTCAAACACCCGACCGCTGGGACCTTCGGTGATGAGCGTGTTGCCGTTCGGCAATCTTTGCGCACCGCTGATATTGGTCGCAAAAAAAGTGGGCGAGGTGTACGACCAGACCAGCTTAAGGGTTACCGGATCGATCTCGAGCACCCGCGATGTGGGCCGGGCATAAATGTTTTGTCCATCGAGTGCGATGGGACTCGGGTTTCCGTAACCACTGGGGCCACCGTTATCGAATACCAGGACATTGCCTGCCCCCGGCAATCCTTTGGGAATGAAATGGGCGTGATGCTGGCCTATGATCTGGCGAATCGCGCGCAGTTCCGGCGAGACGCTGAAATCCGGGCCCAATTGCCAGACGACCGATCCATCGCGGGCCGCTCCGCCGCGGGAAATGATGGCGAGAAACGACGCCTGGCGGCTGCTGACGATGACGTTGTTGGGCGCAAAGCGCTGGTCGCCTTGGTCGTACCAGTGGTTGGGACCAACGTAGGTCGCCGAATTGATGTGCATCCAATCGAACGAACCGCGCCCGCCGCCCCGGCCGGCCCCGTTCCCGGCATTGCCGCCTGCCGCCGACGTGATGGCCTTGCGTGCATCCTGGTCGAGATGGAATTCGTCGATGTGATCGCTCGCGACCCACTCCCAGAGCAGCTTCCCATCCCAGGAGATCTCGATAATACGGTCGTCCTCGAGCATCGCATTAGGAGCCACTTTCGGCTGGATATGGTTGGTATGGGTCAACACCAGCGTGTTGCTGCCCGCAATACCGGGGGTGGCCTCAGGGGAGTAGTAACCGGCGGGAAAATCCGCACGCTGCCAGTCGTGGTGCTGGCGTGCCGCCCAGATCTTCTTCACTTCCTTGGTTTGTCCGTCGCGGGTCTCGATCTGCTCGTTATGGTCGAAACGCCAGAGCACCTTGCCGTCGAAATCGCGCTGCACCAGTTCGAGCGATTCCTGGCGCGGCGGATTGGCCCCGGCCGCTCCGACAATGACACCCCCGGGAAGCACGCGTGCCGGGCCGCCGGCGGAATTCACGTAGCCGTCCCATTGCTTGATGATGTTGCCGTTCATATCGATGACGATTGCGGCCTGAGTACCCAAAGGCGAGAGCACCGTAAAACCGTTCCAGGCGCGGCCGGGATCATAGATGGTCGTGCCCGTTGGATAGACGGACGGAGCCGCCAGAACGATGGCCGCTGCCAGTGCCAGCACCGCGCCTGTAACAGCTCCCATAGACCGCGTCATCAGAGTCTCCTTATCGGCCGTGCTCGCCTGTTCTCTGCCGAATTCGTTATTGTCGGCTCAGGCAGTGCGATGGCGGACTGATGTACATGATACGGGGCGTACCGGCCGGTTGCAATAGCGCAGCGCTCCTCCTTGGCCGCACGCGCTGAACGCGCCAGCCGCCTGTAGACGAATTGCCAACAATCCCCCGGCCGGCTGGATCATTCGACATTTATCATCTCAATTGATAGGGTCTATCATAAGCTCGACCGTTGACTTCGGCAAACCGAACGTGTAGCTTCGCCAAGAGGATTCTGTATGAACTTAGGTCGTCGTTTTGGATACCACGCCGTTCGGGTTGCGAGCTTGCTGCTGGCGCTTGGATTTATTTCGTCCGGCCGGTTGCACGGGCAAGGAGCGACCAGCGCTGCGATCTTAGGGACCGTGACGGATCCCGCCGGCGCCTTGGTTCCGAATGCTTCCGTCCAGGTGAAGAACGTCGCGACCGGCCAGCTGCAGAAGGCGCCGACAGACGCGCAGGGCCGCTATACGATAGCCAATCTTCCCATCGGAGAGTATGAGGCGCAGTCTTCCGCTCCAGGTTTTCAAACGACGGTGCGACGCGGCATCACGCTGACGGTAGGCGCACAAGTCGTTGTGGATTTCTCGTTAACGGTCGGGCAGGCCCAGCAGACCGTAACTGTTGAGGGCCAGGTTTCGCAGGTCGATACGGTTTCGGCGGGGGTGGGCGCCTACGTGGAACAGAGGCAAATCAACACCCTTCCGTTGAACGGGCGCAATTTCACGGATCTGATTGCGTTACTGCCCGGTGTCACCTCGGGATCGCAAGTCGGACAGGGCGGCGCGAACCTGCTCTACGGCGTCCAGAACAACTTCAGCGTTTCCGGCGCGCGCTCGGAAGGCCAGGCCTATCTTCTGGACAGCACCGACATTCAGGGATTCTGGGCGCACGGGTCCGGATCGGGCGTAATGGGCACGACGCTCGGCATCGAAGCGATCGCGGAGTTTTCAGTTCTGACGAACACCTACAGCGCCCAATTCGGCGGCAACGGCGCGGTAGTGAATGCTGTCAGCCGGTCTGGCACCAACGGCTTTCATGGGTCCGCCTACGAGTTTCTGCGCAACAGCGCCCTGGACGCGCGCAACTTCTTCGACGGCTCCTCCAAGCCTCCGTTCCGCCAGAATCAGTTTGGCGGCAGCCTGGGCGGGCCGATCAAGAAAGACAAGCTGTTTTTCTTCGTGAACGATGAGCAGTTGAAGAGATCCTTGGGCCAGACCGTGCTCGCGCTGGTTCCGGACGCCAATGCCCACAATGGACTCCTCCCGTGCTCCGTGGCCGGTCCCTCATTTGCCTGCGACCCTGCCACCAACCTGGCGAACGTGGGCGTCAATCCGAAGGTCGCATCCATCCTGGCGCTCTACCCGCTGCCCACTGCGCCGGAGAGACCCGGTGTCGGCAACATTCGGCAGGTAGACAGCCAAACCGGCAATGAGAATTATCTGCTGACGCGCGTCGATTACAACCTATCGGACAAAGATTCGATCTTTGTGCGCTATGTGCGTGACTTTGGCGACACCACATTGCCGTTTCTAGGCTCGCCCCTGCCTCCGCGATGGCCGGAGATCGGCTCCACCCGCAATCAATTCGCAACGGTCGAATACCGCCGGGTGATTTCACCGACGCTGGTAAACCTGCTGCGCTTCAGCGTCACCCGCAGCCGCGAAACCGACGTGCAAGCAAAACCCGATCAGACTCCCGCTCTGAACTTCTTTCCGGAGCGCGGTCAGAACGGCGGAGTGAACATCACCGGTCTGAGTTCCATCGGCACCAGCATCTTCGCCCCGCTCCTGGAGGTGCAAAATAAATTCCCGATTTCGGACGACGTCTATTGGACCCACGGGTCGCACAGTCTCAGATTTGGCGGAGTCTTCACCCGCATCCAGAGCAACTTCCAGCAACAGGGATGGTGGGGAGGCTTCTATACGTTCCCTGGCCTCACCGCGTTCCTGCAGGGCGCCCCAAGCCTCTTCCAGGGGCCCGAGCCGGGCCAAACGGACTCCTATCGCGACTTTCGCGAAATCGAAGTGGACGGATACATCCACGATGAGTGGAAGGCGCTTCGAAACCTGACGGTGAATGTGGGCGTCCGCTACGAGTTCGTCACCAATCCCACCACCAACGTGCACACGCTCAACGCCCTCATTAACCCGCCTTTTGGAACCTTCCAGAAGGTGCCCAACGTTTTCAAATCCAATCCTTCCCTGAAGAACTGGGATCCCAGGATTGGGATCGCGTACGACCCGTTCGGCGATCATAAGACCGCCATTCGCGCCGGGTTCGGAATCTTCCACAATCCGATCCACGCGCGCAGCTACGCGTCCGGATACTACTTCAATCCGCCGTACGCGCTGGCTTTCGTCCCGCTGCCCCAGTTCCCCAATCCTTTCCCGGGCGCACTGCCGCCGCCGGCGCAGCTGGTGGGAGTGGACTACAACACCAACGACACGCCCAATATGTATCAGTGGAATTTAAACGTTCAGCGCCAACTTTTCGAGTCCACCACTTTGACCGTTGGCTACGTCGGTTCGCGGGGTCTGCATCTCTATGCCGCCCGCGACATTAATCCTGTGTTGCCGACAGTGGTCAACGGGAGGTCGGTATTTGGCGTTCCCCGCGGGGCCACCCCCGGCATCGTGAGCAACCCGCGTCTCAATCCGGCCGGCGCCGCGTTGAGCAGTGCGGCTCCCGTAGCCGACTCGAATTACCATTCCATGCAGGTGGGCCTGAACCGCCGATTCTCGCACGGCTTCCAGAGCCAGCTTTCCTACACCTGGTCGAAGTGCCTGGACAACGCCTCGGGCACGTACGGATTGGAAGGCGGCATTCCCTGGTCCAACCCGTTGAATGGTTCCTTCGACCAAGGACGGTGCCTGTTTGACCGGCCGCACGTTTTCACTCTGAGCGGCGTTTACGCCCTGCCGTTCCAGCAGAATATTTTCATCAAAGGATGGCAGATGAGCGGCGGGCTGAACGTACAAAGCGGCTCGCCGTGGAACGTAGTCAATGGGTTTGACCAGAGTGGGAGCGCGGTCGGCAACCAGCGGCCCAACCTGGTGTTGCCTGCGGATACCATCATGACCGGCAACATTAACCAGTGGGCCAATCCTGCCGGCTTCTCTCTGCCGGCGCCGGGAACCCTGGGTAATCTGCAGCGGGACTTCCTGGCGGGTCCCGGAACGGTGAACACGAACTTCTCGGTGATCAAAGAGACGCCCATTAGAGAGCAGTTCCGCGTTCAGTTCCGCGCCGAGTTCTTCAATCTGTTTAACCACGCCAACTTTGCTCTGCCCAATCCCAACGTGTTCGTGCAGACCGCAAACGGCGGCGGCGCCCCCAACCCGACGTTTGGAAAGGTCACGGGGACCACAACCGCGTCGCGCCAAATTCAGTTTGCCTTGAAGCTTCTGTTTTAGATACGGGGCCAGTTGAACACCGCTTGGAGTGCGGCTGCCGGAAGGGCCGTGCAGCCGGAAGCCAAAACGCGCTGGCCGCAGAGTGAATCGCCGCCGCCACGCTGCGAGTAGACTGCCTGGCTCAAAGCAGCGCTCCGCCGGGTGGAACCACTAGAATGCATCTGTGGCTCCCATTTCGATCCGCGGCATCACCAAGCAGTACGGCAACATTCTCGCCGTGAACAATCTGAGTCTCGAGGCGGCGGAAGGCGAGATCCTGGGATTTCTCGGATTGAATGGCGCGGGCAAGACCACCACCATCCGGATCCTGCTCGATCTGCTGCGTCCGAACAGCGGGCAGGCGTTCCTGCTGGGGCACGATTGCCAGCGGGACGGGCTCGCGGCGCGGTCCAACATCGGATATCTTCCCGGCGAGATGGGAATCTATTCGGATATGACCGGGCGGGAAGTGCTGGATCTCCTGGCGGGGCTCAGTCATCAGTCCGTTGACCATATGCGCCGCGGGGAGCTGCAGGAGCGCCTGGAATTCCCCGATAGCGATCTGCGCCGCAGCTTGCGCCAGTACAGCACCGGCATGAAACGCAAGCTGGGGATTATACAGGCGTTTCAGGCCGACCCCCAGCTGCTGATTCTGGATGAGCCGACCGAGGGTCTGGACCCGCTGATGCAGGAGTCGTTCTACCAGCTGCTGGTGGACGTGAAGCGGCGCGGCCGGACGGTGTTCATGTCTTCGCACGTGCTGTCTGAAGTGGACCGCGTGTGCGACCGGATCGCGCTGGTGCGCAAGGGCGAGATGGTGCTGCTGGCGACGGTGGAAGAAACGCGCAAGCTTGCCGCGCGCCACGTGCGCGTATCTTTCGCGGAAGACGTGCAGGCCGCCCGCCAGCTGCCTCCGGGCATCGAAATGATCGAGACTACCGCCCGCTTGTGGAATCTGAAAGTGGAGGGCCCTCTGGGGCCGCTGCTGCGCCAGCTGGCGGCACTGCCTCTGGACGATATCGAGGTCGCTGAGCCGAAGCTCGAAGACGTGGTGATGAACTACTATCGCGATGGCAAGCCATGAGAATCGCCGCGTTGCTGGTGCTCCATTCGCTCAAGCGCGTGCGAACACTGTTGCTGGTGACGGGGATCTTACTGGGAGCTTTTCAGCTGGTCTTGATTTTGGTCGCCGGCTCCATTCAGGGCTCCGGCGGCTTCGATCAACTGGCCACGCTGCTGCCGGCCTTCTTCCGCGAGCTTCTGGGGCCGGCCCTGGCGAGCTTCATGTCGTTCTCCGGCATCGTGAGCGTGGGATATTTCCACTTGACGGTCATTGGAGCGCTGCTGGCGGTGGCCGTCACGCTGGCGACCATTCCGACGGCCGAGGTCGAAAGCGGGTTCAGCGACTTCATTCTTTCGAGGCCGGTGGCTCGCCACTGGATCATCACCCGCACCATCGTGGTCACGGCGCTGGGGTGCGCATTGATCGTCGTGCTGATGGTCGCCGCAACGTGGGGCGGACTACAGGCCTTCGGCCGGCGAGATGCCCAGTGGCCTTCTACCAAGCTGGTCAGTTCGCTGGCCGTAAATCTCTATATGCTGGCGCTGTGCTGGGGCGGCGTGGCGATGGCGGTGGCAGCCGCTGCGCGCCGGCGCAGTGTGGCGGGCGGAGCCGCCGGTCTGATTGCGCTGGGAACCTATCTGCTGGATTACGTCGGTCGCCTGTGGCAGCCAGTCGAAAAGGCCGCGTGGCTATCGCCCTTCCGGTACTACAATCCATTTGACCTGATGATGGGAAATTCGCTGCCGCCGAGGAATTTGATCGTGCTCGGTGCAGTCGCGGTTGCGGGATTCATCGCCGCCTATGTTCTCTACGCCCGTCGCGATATTTCCCACTAGGGCCAGGCTGCTATCTTTGCCGATCGAGTCTTAAGAGCGCCCCTGCAATCCCATTGACGGCATGCTCCTCGGTGCTGCGGCTTGCTTCGCTGCGAGGCAGGGACGCGAGTTCCAGGTGGACTAACTCGTGAACGATCGTCAACTCCATGTCGTCCAGCATCTCCACGAATGGCAGCCGGTAGTCGGAAGGATCCTGCACTTTGATTACGGCGCTCTTCTTGCCTTTGTCCCAGCGAATGCCGCCCAGCGTGTTGGCCTTCAGATCATCGCGACGGGTCAGGATGACGGAGATTTGCCACTCCTCCAGATTGAGGCGCCTGGTCCAAACCGACAGCCTTTCATTCACAAACCGTTCGGCCAGCTGAGCTTGTTCCCGGGCGTTTAAACAGGAGTTGCTGACCCCAACCAGAGCGGCTGCCCGGCTATCGATCTGCCGAAGAACCCCGGAACAGTCGCTCGGCGGGGTTTGCGCGAGGGCGGAGGCCAGAGTGGTCAGCGCGAGTAGACCCACGCAGGCGGCCTTGCTCTGGGTCATTACGCTCGTAACCAAACGGCAGCAGTCCACAGCTTGAGTATAGGTACCGGGATGGCGCGCCTCAAATCGAAAGGTTCGATCCGGCTCATAAAGGATTGTTTTGGGCCCAAACTATTGAAATCGCGTGGCTTGCGGGGACTGGGGCTTCTGTCTGGAGGGGCTGGAGGATGGCCGGAGATTCCGATTGCGCGGCCGGGCTCACCGTGGTGCTCGGATTGCCCCGACTATTGTGCAACCAACGGTTCTGGTCGAATCGCGAGAACCTGCGGTGTTTTCCAAGTTGCCCTACGGAGACTTGGAGAGGAGGACGTTATGAAGATCTCTGTTACGAGGGTCCTGTTAGCCGGCGCCTTCGCCCTGGGGGCGAACACCTTGATGGCGGCACAAGCGGCACCGGCGAGCGATACCTGGCTCGATCAGTTTTTCAAAGCAAAATTGGGCCGCAATTCCCCGGCGGAAGAGGCTCGCCTGAAGGCGGAGCGGGCGAATACAGCGTTCCGGGAAGCCACCACGTTCGAAGTGGCTGGGCCGGCCAACCCCTGGCTGGAGCAATTGTACAGAGCCAAACTTGGACGCAATTCCCCGATGGAGGAATCCCGGCTGAGAGCCGAGCGTGCGAATACGGCGTTCCGCGAGGAAACTATCCGTGAGGCGCGGCCGGCCGACAACTGGTTCGAACAGTTTTACAAGGTTAAGTACGGCCGCAGTGCTCCCAAGTGACGGCAAGCCGCGAGACTGGGCGGACTCGCAGGAAGAGCCCGCCTAGTCCGTCGGCTGGTAGTTGTGCAACAGGTCCTGATAGCCGTTCATCGCCAGGCGGCAGGCCATTTCGGTTCCTCCGAAACGCGCCCGATGCCAGGTTTCCCGCGGAGCATACACGATGTCGCCCTGATCGGCGACAAAGATCGGCAACGAGCCGATCTTGTATTCCATCTTGCCCAGCAGGATAAACCAGAACTCTGACGATTCCAGGTGGACATGGCCCCAGTCGGTATCGGG
>DATIRX010000215.1:0-6911 GCA_035469225.1 Bryobacteraceae bacterium | reverse complement strand
TGCATCGTCTCAATCGCGCCGAATACGCCAACGCCGTGCGGGACCTGGTGGCGGTGGAGGTGGACGCCCAGGCGATGCTGCCGCCGGACGAGCAGGCCTTCGGATTCGAGAACAACGCGGAAGCGCTTTCGCTGCCGCCGGCTCTGCTGGACCGGTACGTATCCGCGGCGGCGGCCATCGCACGCCGGGCCGTGGGCGATCCGACCTTGCCGGCGGTGTTCGTGCGCTACGGCGCAATGAAGAACAATGCCAACGACCTGACGTATCTTCGCCAGACGGAGCGCCTGGGCGAAGACTTTCCGCTGGGATCCAAGGGTGGGATCGCCGCACGCCACTATTTTCCGGTCGACGGGGAGTACGTGTTCAAGCTTCGGCTGCAGCGGGCGTGGGAAACCTCCATCCGCGGCCTGAATGTTCAGAATCAATTCGAGATCCGCGTGGATGGCGTGCGCGTCGCGCAGTTCACGCTGGGCGGAGGAACGCCCCCGTCCAGGACTTTCGTGTACGACGGTGACGAAGCGCTGCAGGCACGCGTGCCGGTGAAAGCCGGCCTGCATCAGGTTGTGACGACCATGCTCAAATCGGATAACGCAGCGCCGGAGGGAGGCGGTCCGGATCGCCTTTCGCATTACAGCCGTGCATCCGACAACGCCAGCTCGCCCATCGCCATTGCAGCGCTGCTGATCGGCGGTCCCTACAACGGAAAAGTGCCGGCCGATTCGCCGAGCCGCCAGCTCCTCTATGTGTGCCGTGCTACGAGTACGGCTGACGAGACTGCGTGCGCGCAGAAGATCCTGTCCAACCTGGCCCGCCGGGCTTACCGGCGTGGCGCCACGGATGAGGACGTGCAAACGCTCCTCAGCTTTTACAGCCGTGCGCGCGCCAATGGAAACTTCGACGACGGGATCCGCTCGGCACTGTAGCGCGTGCTGGTGAGCCCGGATTTTCTGTTCCGCATCGAGATAGATCCGGCCGGCGTGGCGCCGGGCAGTGTTTATCGCATCTCCGACGTCGAGCTGGCTTCGCGATTGTCATTCGCCTTATGGAGCAGCATTCCGGACGACACTCTGCTGGACCTGGCCATTCGCGGCAAGTTGCATGAACCGGCGGTGCTCGAACAACAGGTTTCACGCATGTTCGCCGATCCCCGCGCGCGGACGTCCCTGGTCCAGAATTTCTTTGAAGACTGGCTGCAGATTCGCAACGTATGGCTGCTCAATCCGGATAGCACCAAGTTTCCCTGGTTTGACGACAACCTGCGGACCGCGTTCGTGACCGAGACGGAAATGTTCCTGGATGCTCAATTGAAAGAGGACCACAGCGTCCTCGATCTGCTGACGTCGAATGAGACCTTTCTCAACGAACAGCTGGCGCGGCATTATGGAATCTCCGGCATCTATGGAACCCATTTCCGGCGCGTAAAATTGACCGACGAGAACCGCTTTGGGCTGCTGGGCAAGGCCAGCACGCTGGCCGTCACCTCTTACACCACGCGCACTTCGCCCACGATTCGCGGAAAGTGGCTGCTGGAGAACATTCTAGCCGCGCCGATGCCCGCGCCTCCTCCCAATGTGCCTACGCTCGAGTCGAGCAACAAAGACGGCAAGCCGCTTTCCGTCCGGGAAATGCTGGAAGCGCATCGCGCCAACCCGACCTGTGCGAGCTGCCACAAGAACATGGATCCGCTGGGGCTCAGCCTCGAGAATTTTGACGCCATCGGTCAATGGCGCGCGACGGACGCGGGCCGCGCCATCGACGCCTCCGGCGTGCTGCTGGACGGCACGAACATCAACGGGCCGAGGGAACTGCGGCAGGCCCTGATGGCGCAAAAGACACAGTTCGTCAAAGCCGTCACCGAAAAACTGCTGACGTACGCCCTGGGCCGTGGCCTCGAATACTACGATGCTCCGGCGGTCCGCGAGATTGACCGCGCGGCGGCGGCCGATGGGTACCGCTGGTCGTCATTGGTTCTGGCGACGGTAAAGAGCGCGCCGTTTCAGATGAGAACGGCTGCAAAACAATAAAGGAAAAGTATGTTCCTAACCAAAAAGGCCATTTCACGCCGTACCATCCTCCGGGGCGCGGGCACGGCCCTCGCCTTGCCCTTGCTCGATGCCATGATTCCGGCGTTTGCGCCGGCAGCAACCACCGCTCCTGTGCGGCGCTTGGGCGTGGTCTACCATCCGAACGGCGTGATCTATGACAAATGGCTGCCTGCGGGCGCCGGCTCCGACTTCGAGCTCTCCCCCACGTTGAAAGGGCTCGAGCCGTTCAAAGACAAATTGATTGTGGTCACGGGCCTGTTCAGCGATCCAGCGGAGCCCTATGGCGACGGCGGCGGCGACCATTCCCGCGCGTGCGGCAGCTACCTGACGGGCGTGCATATCAAGAAATCGGACAGCATCCTGGAGAACGCGGTCTCCATGGACCAAATCGCCGCCAAGGAGTTCGAGCGCGACACGCAGCTTTCCTCGCTGCAGATGACGGCGGACGAGAACAGCCTGTTGGGGTCCTGCGATCTGGGCTACAGCTGCGCCTACAGCAGCACCGTGTCCTGGCTCACGCCGACCTTGCCCCTGATGGCCGAAAACAACCCGCGCGTGCTTTTCGAGCGGATGTTCGGCGCCAGCGACAGCACGGATGCCCGCGTACGTGCCGCCCGCCTCAAGCAGGACCGGAGCCTTCTCGATTCCGTCAACGACCGCGTGAATCAGCTCCAGCGCAAACTTGGAACCGCCGACAATCGCAAGGTGAACGATTACCTGGCCGCATTGCGAGACGTGGAGAGGCGGATTCAGAAGGCGGAGGAGCAAAGTTCCAAGGAACTGCCGGACGTGCACCAGCCGGCCGGCATCCCGGAGAGTTTCGATGAGCAGGTCCGATTGTTATACGACCTGCAACTGCTGGCCTACCAGTCCGACCTGACGCGGGTGATCACATTCCTGTATGGCCGCGAGCAGACCGGAAGGCCCTATCCGCAGATTGGCGTGCCCGAAGGGCACCATCCCCTCACGCACCACCAGAACGATCCGGTGAAGATGGAAAAATGCACCCGCATTCAGCGGCATCACATCGCGCTGTTTGCCGAGTATCTGGAAAAGCTGCGCAATACCCCGGATGGCGACGGCTCGCTGCTGGATCATGTGATCCTTCTGTTTGGCTCGGGCATCAGCAACAGCGATCGGCACACGCACGGTCCGCTCCCGACGTTCGTGGTGGGCGGCGGCTCCGGGACGCTGAAGGGCGGCCGTCACCTGATCTATCCGGAACACACGCCGCTCACCAATCTTCAGCTGACGTTGCTGAATAAGCTCGGTGTGAAAGCCGAAACCCTGGGGGACAGCAACGGACAATTCAAAGAGTTGTCTGAGCTGTAATCCCGCGAGGCAAGCGAGAAAGACTTAGTAAACGCCGTCCAGGATGGCCTGGCAGACGTATTCCTGCAGCTCCCAGCCGGGAGCCAGCGTAAAGGTGCGCGTGAAGGTGTACGGCCTGGTGAATGCTTTCGCGTCGTCGATGGTCAGCTCGACATTGAGATGCCCCAGGTCGGGCCGCTTGTAACGCTCCACCAGATGCATGGCATCGCTGTGCGGCTTGCCCGTCGCATCCAGCCAGGTTTTGTCGTTGAAGCCGACGGTATCCACCACCAGCGTGTCGCCATCCCATTTCCCGTCGGAGAGACCGGTCCAGCTATCGGGCTCGACGTCGAGGGGCGGCTTGCGGTTGTTCAGAAAGAATCGCCGATAGCTGTGCGTGTTCCCTTCCCACAGCAGCGCGATCATGTTGGAACGCTGCACGATCTTGTAGGGCAGGGGATTGACGCGCACCGCGCCATCGGGCAGACAGAATTTCCCGGGATCGTCCTTGCCCTTGTTGGCCTTTCGCTGGTCGTAGATCTTTTTGAAGGCGGGCTGATACGACGGATCTCCCGGCAGCAGCGCGCTCGCCGGAACCCAGACGCCGGATAAATCCACCTTGCCGTCTTCTGCCCGTGGAGCCGGCCCGGCAGGAGGCGCGGGCGCTTTCTTCGCCTGCACCGGAGGCACGCCATCCTTCCTTCGGTTGGCTTGTGTTCCCACCACCGACGCGCTCGTATTCGTGATCGCGTGCAGATGGTCGGGGTCCTGATTGTTTTCATTGCAGACGTACTCGGTCATTTCGAAGTCCGTCTCCAGCGTGGTGGTTCTGTTGATGACCCAAGGCTTGGTAAACACACCGGGGTCGTCAATGGTCACCTGCATCTCCATGTTTCCGAAATCGATGCGGTGGAACGTCTCGGTCAGGTGCATGTCCTTGGTATGCGGAGTGCCCGCGAAATCATACCAGGATTTCTCAAAGAAACTGACCGAATCCACCACCAGCGTGTCGCCGTCCCAGTGGGCGCGCGAATCCCCATAGAAGGTCGGCTTCAGATTCTTCGGGTGACTGCTGCCATCCACGAAGAACTGGCGATACATATGGGTGTTGCCTTCAAACAACATCAATACGAGCTTGGGCGTCGCGAAGAAGGAGGTGTGATACGGGGCCGCGCGCGGCGGGCCTCCCGGAAGGCAGCGCGCTTCGAAATCCTCGGCGCCGCCAGCCGCCCGGTGATCCGCCACAATCTTGGCCGCCCACGGCTGCATATTGGGAGCATCGTTGCCGCTACCGCCGAATCCGTTCCAGACGCCGGTCAGGTCGGGCTTTCCGTCTGACAGGCGCGGCAGGGGTCCGGCCGGTCCTTTCTTAGCGCCGCGTCCAGGGCCTCTGCCCTTCCCTTGGGCCGGAGGCGCGCCCTTGTCTTGTGCGGTGGCGAGAGATAAGCAGGCCACCGTCGCGGCAGCAGCGACAAATATAGTTAGATTCTTGCGCACGTGAAGTCCTCGCGCCTACTGGTTGGCCGGGCCGTTGTATTTCGCTAAACAGAGCAAGTCTAGCATGGCCTCCACCGCGCTGTTCACCTCATCCACGCCGAGTTTCTCAGACGTCGAATCCGAAATAACGTTTCGCGTTTCCGTAGCACAGATTCCGAATCATGGGCCCGGCCAACTCGTCGCTATCGGGGAATTCGCCGTTCTCCATGTCCCGGCCGATCAAGTTACACAAGACGCGCCGGAAGTACTCGTGGCGCGGGTAGGACATGAAAGATCGCGAGTCGGTCAGCATGCCGACGAACCGGGACAAGAGTCCCACGTTAGAAAGCGTGTTGATCTGCCACTCCATGGCGTCCTTCTGGTCGAGGAACCACCAGGCTCCGCCAAACTGGAGCTTGCCGGCGATCTTGCCGTCCTGAAAGTTTCCGATCATGGTGGCGAACGCGTAGTTGTCGGAGGGATTCACGTTGTACACGATCATCTTGGGCAGCGCATTTTCTTCGTCCAGGCGGTCCAGGTAGGCGCCCAGGGCCTCCACCTGCGGCAGATCGCCGATGGAATCGAAGCCCGAATCGGGACCGACTTCCCGGAGCCGCCGCGTATTGGCGTTGCGATGCGCCCCCAGGTGCAGTTGCTTGGTCCATTTCCTGGCGGCGTCCAGCCGTCCGAAGAACAGCATCATGGATGACGCGAACTGTTCCTGTTCCTCGGGAGTTGCCGCCTGGCCACCGCGAACCTTTTCGAAGATCTGCGCGGCGGTCTGATCGGAGCAGGGACGGGCGTAACAACGATCCAGTCCATGATCGGAAAGACGAGCGCCCATGGAATGAAAAAATTCGTGCCGCGAGCCGAGGGCATCCAGGAAATCGCGGAAGCGAGCGATGTCGATGTTGCTCGATGCGGCCAAACGGTCCACCCAGGGGTTGAAGACATCCGGCGAATGCACTGTGAGCGCTTTGTCGGGACGGAATGCGGGCAGCACGCGAGTGGAGAAACCGGAGGCCCGAATCGCCTGGTGGCAGGAAAGGTCATCGGCCGGGTCGTCGGTGGTGCAAAGCGTGTCGACCTTGAATTTCGCGAGAATGCTCTTCGCGCGCAGCCCCTCGGTGGCGAGCGCGGTGTTGGCCCGCTCCCAGATCGACGCAGCCGTCGATTCGCTGAGCAGCTCCTCGATTCCGAAGTAGCGTTTCAGTTCGAGGTGAGTCCAATGATAGAGCGGATTGCGGAGCGTATACGGCACCGTGCCGGCCCAGGCCTGGAACTTTTCGAACGGTGCGGCATCGCCGGTGCAGTAGCGCTCGCCGATCCCATTGGCGCGCATGGCCCGCCATTTATAGTGATCGCCTTCGAGCCAGGCCTCGCTCAGGTTGTGGAACCGACGGTTTTCCGAAATGTCGCGGGGAGAAAGATGACAGTGGTAGTCGAGAATGGGCTCGTGCTCGGCGAAGGTGTGATAAAGATGCCGCGACTTCCGGTTCGTCAGCAGGAAATCTTCCGTGATAAAAGACATGCTCAATACGCCTTTTTCAAATCCGGAACCAGGACGTGAATGATCAGCAGAGCGATCAGATAAAGAGTTCCAGCGACGACGAACAAGGGACCATAGGCTCCATTCGACCAGTCCAGCCAGTATCCGATCGCCGGGGAGACGAGCAGGCCGCTCACGGCCCCGGCCATACCGCCCAGGCCGACGACGGATGCGACCGCGCTGTGCGGAAACACATCCGAGGGCAGGCTGAATATATTTGCGGACCAGCCTTGGTGGGCCGCCGCTCCAATGCTGATGAGCGTCACCGCCAGCCACATGTTCCCGCCGGTCTGGCCGATGAAGATCGCCGAGGTCACCGCCACGGCGCACATCAGCATGGTGGTTTTCCTGGCGCGATTCACGGTCCAGCCACGCTGGATCAAAGCGGATGAAATCCATCCGCCGCCAATCGAGCCGGCCATGGACGCAGTGTAGATCACCACGAGCGGCAGCCCCAGATCGGAAAGGTCGACTGCATACGTCCGGTTCAGGAAACCCGGCAGCCAAAACAGGTAGAACCACCACACCGG
>DATIRX010000214.1:0-19400 GCA_035469225.1 Bryobacteraceae bacterium | reverse complement strand
TAACTTCGAGGTTAGCTTAAGCCATGAATCAATCGAAACCCTTCATCGCCTTACTGTGCGTCCTGTTGCTCGCGGCGCCTGGCCTATATTCCCAGCAGCTCGATGACCGCGCCCCGAAATTGGAGACCGAGCGCGCGCACTGGTATTCCGGATTCACCGCCAACTACCGGACCAGGTATGTCCCCCCCATCAACATCTCCAACAGCGGGCGTGCCGATTCGCTGATCCGCTCCGGCATCCTATATCTTTCGCTGTCCGACGCAATTGCGTTGGCGCTGGAGAACAACATCGACGTCGAGGTTTCGAGATACGCATATCCGCTGAGCGATACGGCATTGATGAGCTCTAAAGCCTCGAACGGGGCGGGAGTGAGCTACGATCCCGCCATTACCAGCACCATCAATTGGGGCCACACTGCCAACATCAGCACCAATTCGATCACCGCCGGCGGACAGGCCGTCAATATCGGAGATACCCGGGTGCGAAACTTCGGCGTTCAGCAAGGCTTCATGACGGGCGGAACGGCAACCCTGGGGTTCAACAACACTTCCCAGACCACCAACAATGCCAACGCCATCTTCCTGCCGCAATATTCATCGGGGTTAAGCCTGCAAGGCAACCAGCCCCTGCTGCAAGGTTTCGGCCTGGCGTACAACACCCGCAACATTCGCATCGCCAAGAACAACATCCGGATGACCGACTATCAGTTCCAGCAGCAGCTGAACACGACTTTGAACACGGTCATTTCCACCTACTGGAACCTGGTCAGCGCGGCCTTGGCCGTGGGCGTTGCGCAGCAGTCGTTAGAGCTGTCGCAAAAGCTTCTGGACGACAACAAGAAACAACTGGAAATCGGGACCATGGCGCCATTGGACGTGCAGCAGGCCGATCAGCAGGTTGCCACCAGTGAAACCAACCTGATCACTGCGCAAACCGCTGTCGAGCAGCAGGAAGTCGCCTTGAAAAATCTGCTGAGCCGCAACGGACTCGGCGCCGCCAACATCGCCGACGTGCACATCATCCCCACCGATCGCATTACCGTCCCCGACGTGGAGCCCATCCGGCCGGTCCAGGACATGATGGCCACCGCGCTCGATCGGAGACCGGAATTGACCCAGCTGCGGATCCAGGTTGAAAACTCCAAGATCAATTTGACGGGCGCGCGTAATGCCATGCTTCCTCAACTGAACCTGGTGGGCAACGTTTCGAATCCCGGAGCGGGAGGGCCTGAGAATACGACTCCCTACATCAACCCGGTGACTAACCTGCCGGGAACCCGCCCGCCTGCAAATCCTAGCCTGGTCGGGGGCTACGGTAATATTCTCAGCCAGCTGTTCGGCGTGCCCAATGTAAACTACCAGATCGGCTTTACGCTGAACATCCCGCTGCGGAACCGCTCGGCGCAGGCCGCCTACATCACGCAGGATTTACAGCTGCGCCAGTCCGAGCTGGGCATCCAGAAGGAAGTCAACCAGATCCGCATGGACGTTCAGAATGCCTTGATCGCCGTGAAGAACGCCCGCGCCCGCTACCAGTCCGCCACCAAGGCCAGCGCACTGGCCGAAGCCGTTCTGGATTCCGAGCAGAAGAAATACGCCCTGGGCGCTTCCACCTCCTACGCCGTCGTCCAGCACCAGACGGACTTGGCCAACGCCCGGCAAGCCGAAGTTGCAGCTCTGTCCGCCTACGCACTGGCCAAGCTGCAGCTGGATCAAGCCACCGGTACGATTCTGGAGAACAACAACGTCATGCTCGATGAGGCCAAGAACGGCCGTCTGTCGAAAACTCCCAGCCGTATTCCCGATGTATTGCCCGGTCCGAACGGCCGGGCAGCCGCTGCGACTCCCGGCATCAGCACGCCAGTGGCAACTCGCTAGCAAATCTGTAATTTATTCGCGCGCACTGCTTGCAAGTATTTCGGTAACTCTTTCCGTCCTGTACCGGATCGGAAATGCCGACTGCTGCCGGCCGGCTGTTCCCTGCCTCTTCTTCATCAACAAGATAAAAGCCACGGGCAGATCGGCAACCGGATTGCTTTCTCTGAAGGCGTATGACAATGTTGCAGGCTCAAGGAACCCCGGCAACCGCCCCAAGCAGTCCCCCATCTATCGTCACCCCTTAACCCTTCCATTCACCCCTTTAACCCCTTAAGCAGCCAGGGTTCCTGAAGCCTGCCGACCGGCTTCCGAGCGGCCCGTCTCGGGTATAATCGAGATGGCCTGTATGCGACTTAGCAATGCCCGAAGCGCTGGTCGGCGCGCGCTGCGTACCTTGGTGGTGTTGTCCACGGTAGTCGCACTATCTCTTGCCCAACAGCCTCAACAGCCCATTCGCGTGCAGGTGAACGAAGTGGTGGTTCCTGTGACCGTCACCGACGAGAAGGGCCGCTTCATAACCGATCTGGAGCAGAGCGACTTCAAGCTTTTCGATCAAGGCAAAGAACAAACCATTCGCTACTTCAACCGCGAACGGAATCAGCGCGTCGTGGTGGGCTTCCTGGTGGACTTGAGCAACCAGAGCCGGGGCCAATGGAAAAGCCTGCAGGAAGCCATCATCGAGCTGGTATTGAATCTCCTGCCCGGCGACAAGAAATACGCAGGCTACCTGATCGGCTACGGGAATGAAGCCGAGCTGATGGTCAACACCACCTCCGACGCCGATCCCATTGCCGAGAAGCTGCGGAAAATCTCGCCCAGCGGCGGTTCGGCTCTTTATGATGCTCTCTACCTGGCTTGCACCAGCCGAAAACTGGTGGACGGCGAGCCCGTGGATCCACGCCGCGTGATCGTCATCATCGGCGACGGCCACGACAATGCCAGCAGCAAGACGCTCGATCAGGTGCTGGAACTGGCCCAGCGCTATCAGGTCACCATCAACGCCATGAGCACCGACGCCTATGGCTTTACCAGCGATTCGGGCAAGAATCTCGTGCGCCTGGCCGAGGAAACCGGAGGCCGTGTGGAGTATCCGCTGATGAACGTCTATAAAGACGTTTCCGGATTCCTGTCCCAGCCTTCCGACTTCGGAAATTACCAGCTCAAGGTGGGAACCGGCGGATATAGCGCAGCCATCCTGGGCTCCATCTACAATTCGGTCAAAAACATCGCCGGTGAGGTCACGACACAGTACCTCTTGCGGTATGTCCCCAACGAGACGGACGAGACACGGGTGAAACGCTCGATCGAAGTCAAGGTCGATATACCCGGTGTGGTTGTCCGGGCGCGCACGTACTACTATCCGTTTAGTCCGTAAGACCTGTATCTCCGAATATGCCATGATTCCTTAGGGAACATGGCCACTGTCGCTACCCAGCCGGGATGCTATTCCATCATGCGGCTGGAAATGCCTGGGAAAGCCCCCGTCACTGCCGGCATCCTGTTGACCGACCCTGCTCAAAATCGCCTTTACCTGCGCTTTCGCCGGGATTGGGACATCATCGCTCCGGATGAATCCGAGGTGCTTTCCAAACTGGAACTCGATCTTGGAAACAAAGCCAAGGAGATGGGCGCGGCTCTGCTATTGGAGCAGCTACAAGAAACTCTCTCCAATACTTTGACCATTTCCGCGCCCCGTGAAGTGATGGTCGAGGATTTCAGCCGGGCAGTCATCCGACTGTATTCCGAACTGGTGGCTTCCACGGTGCGTCCCTTCGTAACCCATCTGCCCCGGTATTCGCTGGCGGTGGCCGCGGGCAAATTCCTTGAGAATCAAGAGGTGTCCGAAGAAGGATGGGAGGAGGCTCCGCCCGAGCTTCGTCTGACGCCGTCGATGTTTGTGGCGCGCATTGCCGGCCGCTCCATGGAGCCGCGCATTCCCGACGGCAGCCTGTGCGTGTTTCGCGCGGGCGTGACCGGATCGCGCCAGGGCCGCCTGGTGCTGGTGGAGTACCTGGGCGGCGGCACCAACGATCGCCACACCGTCAAGCGCTATCACAGCACCAAACGCCAGCAGCCCGGCGGATCTCCTGACGCGACCTGGGAGCATGAGGTAATCCGGCTGGAACCTCTGAACCCGGAGTTTCCGGCGTGGGAACTCCATCCGGAGGAAGAGCGCTTCCGTATCGCCGCCGAATTCGTCCAAGTTCTCTATTAGCGAGTTCTGAACTAGCGTGTTCTCAAAAATATCCATTTGGGTTGTGCTGTCATTGCTGGCCGTCGCCGGCATCTTCGGATTTCTGCACGAGCGTCTATGGGCGCAGAGTCTGTGGAGCGCTGACGGCCGCGACCGTTTTCTGGTTTACACCGGGGTGTTCTGGAGCCTGACGGGTCTGATCCTGTGGCGATGTCCGCGCTGGCTGGGCAGGCTCGTACCGGCGGCCGCGCTGCTCTATACGGCGTGGTGGACCGGCCCGGTGGCGCCGCTGGCGGTGCTGTATTTCCTGGGATCCTGCTATTTTCTCGGACGAATCCTGCGGCGCGAAAAGGACGCCTGTATGGCGACGCTGCTGGGTGCCGCGGTATGGATGTTCCTGATCTGGATCGCGCTGCATTTCCCGATCAATACGCGCGCAGCGTACGCGCTCGCGTTCGCGGTTCCCTACCTTTTCGGATATAGGTTCCGCCACCGCTCCGCGAACGTCAGGCACTGGCCGGAGCGGTGGGAAGCCGCCGCACTCGCAGTTCTACTCTTCGTTTTGATCGCCCACCTGCTGGCCGCACTGAAGCCGGAAATCAGCGCCGACGGCCTCTCCATGCACCTGGCCCTGCCGATGGCTGTCGCGCGCGATGCCGGCTGGGCTTTCGACTTCCGCCTAAATAGCTGGGCGTTAATGCCCAATGCCGCGGATGGAATGTACGCCGCGGTGTACGTGCTCGGCGGCGAGCATGCCGCGCACCTGCTGAACTTCGCTTTCCTGGTCCTGATCTGCCTGCTGATCGCGACCACCGCGCGACGCCTCGCGTTTCAATCGGTGTCGCCGCCCCTGGCCTGGCTGATTGCGGCGCTGTTTGCCTCCACGCCCTTGGTACAACTGGTGACCGGATCGCTGTTCGTCGAAAATGTGTGGGCCGCCATGATCCTGGCCGCCACCCTGGCTCTGCTGCGATCCGACGTGGTGACCGCCGCCGTGTTTGTCGGCTCCGCGCTGGCCGTGAAGGTGATCGCGGGCGCATTCGCGGTGCCGATCGCCATCCTCGCCGCTGTGGTGGTGCTCCGAAAGCGCCAGTGGACACGAGCATTGGCCACGGCCGGGTTCCTGATCCTGTTCGCCGCGCCGCCCTACGTGTACGCTTTCGCCAGGACCGGGAATCCCGTCTTTCCCTTCGCCAACCAGGTATTCCGCGCTCCTGACTTCGAGACCGCAAAATCGTTCTCCGATCCCCGGTTCACCCGCACGCTGTCCTGGAAAACGCCTTACGAAATTACCTTTCGCTCGAAAGAGTTTATGGAAGCGCAAGGCGGAGCCGGCGGATTCCAATACTTCCTGCTGCTGGTTCCCGCGATGCTGCTCGCTCGCCGCAGAGAGCAGCGGGCGATCCTGGCGATCGGCGGCGTGGCGGCCGGAATCATTCTGCTGGTGCTGCCGAATCTGCGATATCTTTATCCCGGCCTGCCGCTAGCCTCGATCGCTATCGCCTGGCTGGTGGCGGAAGCACCCGCCCTGGCGGGAACGGCGGGATTGCTTTCGCTGATCGCGCTGAACCTGTGGTTCCTGCCGTCCTCCGGCTGGTACCACAACGATTTCGCGCTGTTCCGGCATTCGGAAATCCAGCCCTATCTCGAGCGGATGGCGCCCGTGCGGCTGCTGATCGACGATCTGAACCGCCGCGCCCCCGGCGAGCCCGTGGCTTTTTTCTCCACCGAGGCGGCCGGGGGCCTGAACGGACCAGCCTACACCGACACGTGGCACAGCGAGCGCTACTGGAACCGCATCCGGCGTGCGCGGAATGCCCGCGACGTCGCGGTGATTCTCCAGGAACTGGGAATTCATTACGTGATTGCTCCCGCCACAGACAACGCGACTTCGCCGCCGGCCGAACGGTTCCTCAGACGCCGGCTGGAGCCGGCCCGGACGCCTCTGGGCTCGCTCGGTCTGTTTCGCGTGGCTGCGGACGTGCTGCCGCAGGATACGAGTCCATTTGCTCCAGGCCGCTACGATGACCTGGAGGAGCGCATCAACTTTACCGGCTCCTGGCAGCCGGATTTCCAGTTTCCGGAGACCTCGGGCCAGTCGTTGACCTACTCCGACACTCCGGGAGACTCTTTCCGCATCACGTTCACCGGGAGTGCGCTTACGTACGTGTATACGGAGGCCGCCAATCGGGGAATCGCCGAGATTACCATCGACGGCGGCTCCAAAGTCCGATTCAACCAGTATTCCCGCGCGACCAACTGGCAAGCTGCGCGCCGATTCGATGGACTCAAACCCGGCGTCCATACCCTGGAAGTTCGCGTGTCCGGCGAAAAAGACCCGCGGTCCGACGGCCTGTTCGTGGATCTGGACGCATTCGTGGTCGATCCGTAGTAACCCTGGGGCCGCTCAACGGGTCTAAGATATTGAGTATGAGGCCCCTGGTCATCTTTCTTCTGGCGGTCGCGGCAGTCAGTGTCATCCATGCCGAAGACTACACCGGTCCTCGCCCGACCAAGCCGGACGTACTTTACCTGGTGCACGCCTCCAACCTGATCCCGACCGAAGTCGCCGAGGCGCAAAAGGAAAGCAAGAAAGACGATACGACCTATTCGGTTCCGGGCGCGGCGTCAGCCGTCCGAACCCCCGTGGCCGAGCCCATCTTCCTGATTCGCAGCGAAAAGATCAAACCCGATTCCCTGGAACTGTACCGTTTCGAAGTGAAGAACGGACGCCGCCAGGTCACTTTCTCCCGCAAACGCAAGGAAGGTTCCGGGCCGTTTCATCTTTCGATCACCAAGCTGGACAAGGACCTGTATCGCGTCGAGGCCGACGAAGCCCTCGAAAATGGGGAGTACTCGCTTTCCCCCAGCGGCTCCAACGCCGTCTTCTGCTTCCAGATTTACTAGCAGTTGGCGCCGCCCGGGTAACTCCAGACCTGCTAAAATCACCTTTGCACTAGTAGGCGGAGTAACATCACCTGGCCCACCCCACCGAACAAGCCAAGTCGCTCTCTGAAAGGGACTCGTCCGCACTCTTCGGCCGAATCTTCAAGGCCTTTCAATTCCGCGACTTCCGAATGATGTGGACGGGCGCCTGCACCTCCCAGATCGGGACCCAGATGCAGACGGCGGCGCAAAGCTGGCTGGTCTACGATCTTTCCAAGCATTCATCGGTTTTTCTGGGCCTGGATAATGCCCTGGGCACGTTGCCGATCGTTTTGCTCTCTCTGCTGGGCGGTGTGTTCGCGGACCGTCATGACCGCCGGAAGGTCCTGCTCGGATCGCAGTATATTCAAACGATCTGCGCGTTCACGCTGGCCGCGCTGGTATTCACCGGAGTGGTGCGTGTCTGGCACGTTCTGTGCCTCTCCGTGCTGGTGGGCACTGCCCAGTCCTTCGGCGGTCCCGCTTATTCGGCTCTGATTCCCTCGCTGGTTCCCAAGGAACACCTCCAGAACGCCATCTCGCTCAATTCCATCCAGTTCAACCTGGCTCGCGTGATCGGCCCGGCCTTGGGAGGTATTGCACTCATTCAGCTGGGAGCGGCGTGGAACTTCACCTTCAACGGAATTTCCTTTGTGGGCGTGATCATCACGCTGTACCTGATTCAAACGACGTTCGTTCCGGCCAAGTCGCGCGAGCCGATCCTGACCAGCATGAAACAGGGCATCCGGTTCATGCGTGAGCAGCCGGGCATGGAATCCCTGATCGTGCTGGCATTCCTGATGACCACGCTGGGCTTTCCGCTGATCGTGTACCTGATCGTATTCGCGGACGACGTGTTTAAGGGCGGGACTCCGCTCTTCACGCTGCTGCTGATCTGTTCCGGGGCGGGCGCGGTAACGGGAGCGCTGGTCGTCGCCGGCGGCCGGCAAAAACGGAAGGGCCTCACTGCCTTGATCATGCTCGCCGTGCTGGGACTGTTCACCATGGCATTCGCGCAGTCGCCCTCGGCGACGGTGGCCTGCGTAATGTTGTTTCTGGCGGGCGCCTCCCTGATGGCGGTCTTCTCGATGCTGACCACGCTGGTCCAGATGATCATTCCGGACAACATGCGCGGCCGCGTCATGAGCGTGTACAACCTGGCGTTGCGCGGCGGAGGCCCGGTGGGCGGTCTTCTCGTCGGGACGCTCATGATTCCCCACTTCGGCGCGCCTCTGACCTTCACCATCACCGGAGGGCTGCAGATTCTGTTGGCCCTGTACTTCCTGACCGTGAACCGGCGGGTGGCGGTTCTCTAGCTCCTGGCGTCTGCTACGCTCTCATCAGGGATGGTTCCATGCGAATCCCGAAAGTCTGGCCGCTCGCCGCAGGGGTAATCGCCCTGTTCGGAAGCCTCCACGCGTTCCAG
This sequence comes from Bryobacteraceae bacterium, assembly GCA_035469225.1. Taxonomy (GTDB): domain Bacteria; phylum Acidobacteriota; class Terriglobia; order Bryobacterales; family Bryobacteraceae; genus Palsa-187. The sequence continues at coordinate 10,978 of DATIRX010000214.1, read as the reverse complement.
CGCCCCTTCCGCGAATTTCCCGGCATGGAGTATAACGACTTCCCGGTTCCCTCCGATTATCGCGAGCAGACCGAGTTCGTCTTCGCGCGTCTGATGTATCCGGAAGTCCGCTTCAGCGTCGGATTCGGCCGCCGGACCCGCGGCGACTGGCGGGAAGGCTACACGTATTGGACGCAGGACTATCCGCGCGCCGACCGTCATTTCCTCACGGCGCTTCGCAGGCTCTCCCGGATCCACGCGCGCTCGGTCGAACAGCCCGTGAATCTTGACGATGAGGACGACGTCTACAATTGGCCCTGGCTTTATGCCGTCCAACCCGGCCACTGGGAACTGACCGGCGCGCAGGCCGCCCGCATGCGCGATTATCTCCAGCGCGGCGGATTCTTCATGGGCGACGATTTCTGGGGCGAGGATCAGTGGGAAGTCTTCGCCGCCAGCATGAAGAAGGTTTTTCCGGATCGTGAGATCGTGGACATTCCCGACAAGGATTCCATCTTCCACTCGGTCTATGACCTGGATAGCCGCTACCAGGTGCCCGGCGCGCGCTATCGTTACACTGGGGTTTCCTATAAGTGCGAAGGATGTCCGGCCAAGTGGCGCGGCATCTATGACGACAAGGGACGCATCGTCACCGCGCTGACCTTCGACTCGGATCTGGGCGATTCCTGGGAGTTCGCCGACGATCCCAGCTATGACGAGAAGTTTTCCGCCCTGGGAATTCGCATCGGGCTGAACTACATTATGTACTCGATCACGCACTAAAACCCCATGCGCCTATTTGCAGTTCTATTGTTCGTCGCGATGTCGGCCCGGGCCGACTGGCTTCGCCTGCGCGGAACCCATACCGAGCTTCTGACCGACGCCAGCGAGAAAGAAGGGCGGCGCGCGCTCGGGCGGCTGGAGCAGATCCGGGTCATTCTTCCCGGCACACACGACTACAGCGGCCGGGAGCTGCGCGTGGTCCTGTTCGACTCCGAGAAGGAGTTCCGTGAGTACGCCCGCAGCGAAACCACCTCGGGCCTGTATCAGAGCGGCCTGGAACGCGACTACATCGTAACTTACGCCGGCGGCGAGCTTCCCCGCGTGGTGACCCATGAGTTCGTGCATTTCCTGCTGAACCAGACACCCTCGGCGCTGCCTCGCTGGTTCGAGGAGGGCACCGCCGAGCTGTACTCCAATGCACAGATCAATACCAAACGCGTGCGCATCGGCAAGGAGATCGAATCGCACATGAATCTGCTTCTCGCGCGGCCGTGGCTTACCGCCGCGCAGCTGGCCGCGGAACATCCGGCAGCGGCAAAGCAGCCGCAAGATCAGGAGCAGGCCGAAAGCATGTTCTACGCCGAGAGCTGGGCGCTGGTCCACATGCTCAACCTCTCCCAGGGATACCGCGATCATCTGCCCGAGTTCCTGCAACTGCTGGCGGCCGGACGCGACATGAGCGACGCGTTCCGCACAGCCTTCGGCCGCACCTTCGAGCGTGCGCTTGCAGATCTTCCGTCGTATCTGAAGAAGATTCGCAGCGTCCAGCTCGATATCCCGCCCCCGGCCCCCTTCGTCGCAGCCAAGGCCGAACCCGTGCCGGACGTGGAAGCCGTCCTGCTGCGCGGTGATGTGGCCTTGCGCCGCGGTCTGGCGGAGCAAGCCCGCAGCCTGTTCGAACAGGCCGCGCGGGAGCATCCCGATTCAGCAACGGCCGAAGCCGGACTGGGCATGCTCGCCATGACGCAGAATCGGCCCGGAGACGCCCGGCGGCACCTGGAGCGTGCCGTCCAGCTGGATGACAAAGACGCCACCATCCTGTTCGAATATGCCCTGCTGGAGCGCGACGCGGGTGCCGGAAACGACCGTGTGCGCGAACTGCTGGAGAAAGTAGTCGCCCTGAATCCCAACTTCGGGGAGGCCCAGCTGCTGTTGGGAGTCCGCGCCACCGATGACCGCCGCTATGAAGCCGCCATCCCGTATCTGCGCAACGCGGCCCGCCTGCTTCCTCGGCAATCGTACGTCTGGCATGCGCTGGCGTACGCGCAGCAGAAGCTGGGCCTGTATCCCGACGCTTTGGACTCCGCGCAGCGGGCCGTTCGCACGGCTTCGACAGACGACCAGGAGCACATGGCCGAAGCGCTACGCGACGCGCTGCTGGCGCAGGTGTCGGGGAAGCCTGCACGCTAGGCCAGCCCAGGAACATGCCCGGCAACGGTACGGCCCGCTCTTAGAGCCGGTCCAATTCCGCGATGCGTCCCTGGACCACTTTGGCAAAACCGGCCGTTTCCTCCGGCGAGTAGCCGCCCGCGCGGAAACAATCGCGAATCTGTTCCGTCGAGAGCTGTGCGAGCAGCTGGCCCAGCCATTTCGCGTGTGTCCGCGAGATGTGTTTGACGATGCCTTGCATTCTGGTGCGGCTGACATAGTTGGGGACGGCAATCGCGGTTGGAAAGAACGGACGGCTGCTCAGGAAGAAATCCACTTCCTCGGGCTTCACTTTTTGAATGAACTTTGTCCGCTGATAATCCCGCAGGTTGCTCTTGGACCGGACCAGGGTATTGCCGGTCCGCCCGAAGGTCGCGCCCAGGTCGCTGATCACGTAGCGAGGTTTTTCACCCTGTTCCTGGTAGATGGCATTGTTGACCTCTTTCAGGTCCCAATTATTCATGAGTGCCATCATGATCTTCAGGCCATCCAGCTCTTTTGTCCCTGCGTAGGGATTCTTGAACCAGCTCCAGTTTCCGATTTTCTTCTGCCCTTCCACCTTGCGTTCCAGCCGGACGCCGTGGACGATACCGCCTTTCGAGACATACTTGCGGCCTCGCGAGAGCCTGGGCATCTTTTCCACGCGCAATTCCGGCAGATAGTAGTCTTCATCGGTAAAGTACCCCGCCGCCCACACCAGGCGCGTAGCCGCCGTTTCAGACTTGGTCTCTTCCCCGAGTTTTACTTTCCAATGGACGCCTTGCGCGTCCACCACTTCGAACTTCGGAGCGCTGCCTTCCTTATCTTCTTTGACGAAGGTGAATTTTCCGGCCGGCTGGTGCTCTTTTCCGCCCGGCCCATAGAAGAGATTGAGCGAACCGATCTTTTCCAGATCCCGCCGCAGGCCCCCGGACCGAACCGGAGCCCTTGCCGGGCTGGCGGGCGCTACTGCTTTACTGGAAGCCTGGACTGGAGGGACGCGATTCGCGCAACCCAGAACGGCTAGCGCCAGTACCACCACGATGCACGCGCGTTTCATTGGGTGACGCTGTCAGAACCGGTTCAAGTCCCGGATTCGTTCCTTGACTGTCGCGGCGAATCCTTCCACTTCCTCCGGCGTGTATCCGGCAGCGCGAAAACAATCGCGAATCTGCTCATCCGAGAGCGGCTCCAGCAGCTTGCCCAGCCATTTGGCGTCCGCCACTGGAATGTCCTTCACGATGTCTTGCATGTGCGTGCGGGAGGCATAGTAAGGAACATTCACCGCGGAGAGAGCAAACGGACGGCTGTTCAGGACAAAGTCCACATGTTCCGGCGTCACCTTGTGGATGAACTTCGAGTCGCTGTAGTCGTGCTGGTTGCTCTTGGAGCGGGTGATCTGATTTCCGGTCTCGCCAAAGGTTGCGCCCAGGTCGGTGACGGCGTAATGAGCGCCTTCGCCCTTCGCGTCGTTATAGATGGAATTGTTGATCTCTTTCAAATCCCAATTGTTGATCAGAGCCATCATGATCTTCAAACCGCTCAGCTCTTTTGTGCCGACGAAGGGATTCTTGAACCAGCTCCAAGTTCCGCTTTTCTTCTGCCCCTTCACGCTGCGCTCCAGCCGGACGCTGCGGACCATGCCGTCTGCCGATATGAACTCGCGTCCCCGGCTCAGTTTGGGCATCTTTTCCACACGCAGCTCGGGAAGATAATAGTCTTCATCGGTGAAGTAACCTGCTGCCCACACCAGGCGAGTCGCGGCCGTTTCAGACTGGGCCTCGGTCCCCAGCTTGGCTTTCCAGCGAACGCCCTGCTCGTCCACGATTTCGAATTTGGGGGAGCCGCCCTGCTTGTCTTCTTTGACGAACGTGAACTTCCCGGCTGGCTGGTGTTCTTGGCCGCCGGACCCATAGAGCAGATTGAGCGACGCGATGTCACCCCGGTCCTGCCACAAACCCGCGATCGCAGCGGGGGTGCTTGCGGCCTCCCCGAACGCTTGCCCCTGGGGTGCCTGATACGCGTGAAGGGGATGCAAACAGGCCATGGCGATTACCGCCGCGGAAATGCCTAAGAGGGTGTGTATATGTTTCATATGCGCTCGGTTCACCGGATATATGGAGTCTCTCCTGGAAATCATGCACGTTCATGGCCGTATCGATTAAGCTCCACACCCCTGGTTGCCACATCTGCCTTCGGGGAACGGTATCTATCACGACCGCATGCGGTTAGGTGACCATGGATGGTCAGTTGTTGAAAATGGCAAGTTCCATTTATGTGAAGAGTTTACCGATACAATGAGCAGATGCGGCCGCATCACTGGCCAGTCGCGCGCTTTCGCTCCGGTGACCACACTTGAAGCTACTGATTCAACCTCTCGATGGCATCGGGCCTCTTCTTTCAGGGATCAAGCGCGCCAGGAAGAGCATTGACATCCTGATCTTCCGCATGGACTGGAAAGAGCTGGAGACGGCCCTGAAAGCCGCCTCCGCCAAGGGCATTGCGGTACGTGCGCTGATCGCCCACACCAACCGCGGCGGGGAATCCAAGCTCCGCAATCTGGAGATGCGTTTTCTCGAGGCCGGCATCACCGTGGGGCGTACGGCGGACGATCTGGTTCGCTACCACGGCAAGATGATGATCGTCGACCGCAAGACGCTGTTCCTCTTGTCGTTCAACTTTGTCCACATGGACATCACTCATAGCCGCGCGTTCGGCATCGTCACCAAGAGCGCCAAGGTCGTCCTGGAGGCGGTAAAACTGTTCGAGGCGGATCTCAACCGGCAAACCTACAAGGCGGGCCTCGATGCTTTCGTGGTGAGTCCGGCCAATGCCCGCAAGCAGCTCTCGGTCTTCATCAAGAAGGCCCGCAAACAACTGTGGATCTACGATCCCAAGATCGCGGACCGGCAGATCATAGGGCTCCTCAAGGATCAGGCGAAGGCGGGAGTCGAGATCAAAATTATCGGAAGCATCGCCGCCCGGGGGAAGGATCTTCCGGTGGCTCCTCTCACCAGCATGCGCTTGCATACGCGAACCATCATCCGGGATGGCCGCCAGGCTTTTGTGGGCAGCCAGAGCCTCAGGACGCCGGAGCTGGACTCACGGCGCGAAATCGGAATCATTGTGCGGGATGCCAAGGTGGTGAGCCGCCTGCTCGCCACGTTCGAGGAAGACTGGTCGTCCACCGGCTTTGACGAGGCTCGTGAGGCGAAAACGGCTGCTCCCCCCAACTCCAAGACGACAGCCAAGGCTATGCGCGCCATAGCGAAAGAGATGCCGCCGTTAAGAACTACGCTCAAAAAAGCGATTAAGAAGGCGGTCACCAAAGCAGGCAAGGACGCCCTGGCCCACGGGCAGATGAAGTCCACCGTCAAGGACGCGGTGAAGAGAGCCGTAAAGGAAGCCGTCCACGAAATGGTCAAAGAGGCAGAGAAGTCCTGATTCCGGGACATCCGGCCCGCCCGGCCCATCACCAAACTTCCGCTGATATAATCCTTGCGGGGATGGCCCAATCGTTTCTTCGGCGCGTGTGGAATGCTGTCAAGCCTCCGCCTGCCCCGCCGCCGCGCTGGCAGCTCAATCGCAGCCAACGCCGCCTGATTCGCGTCACCGCTATCGTCATCGCACTCGGCGCGAGCGGATGGACCATCTACGCCTGGATCGCGTCGGCTCCCGATCGGGCGCTGGGGCACGCCGGGGAAGGGACGCGCCTTATGGGCACTGGAGATTTCCAGGGCGCTCTCGAGCAGTTCAACGACGCCATCAGGATCTGGCCGGAATACGCAGACGCCTACGTGGGGCGAGGGAAAGCGGAGGCGGCGCTGGGGCAAACGGACATCGCGGCGGCGGACTTCGCCAAGGCCATGGCGATCAATCCGGGTATGGAGCAGCCCTATACCCAACGCGGGTTGCTGTGGCGCTCGCGTGGCGAGCTTCCGAAAGCCCTTGCGGATTTCAGCCAGTCCATTGCCATCCAGCCCCGCGCCGACGCCTATTACCAGCGCGGACTCTCCTACCAGATGCTCGGCGATCCCCGGCGCGCGGTGAGCGATTACAATCTGGCCATCGGCCGCGATCCAACAGTTCCGTACTTTTACCGGGCGCGGGCGAAGGCAAAACGGGAACTGGATGACCTGGCGGGCGCTCAACAGGATGAGGAGACGGCAGAGCGGGTGGAAGAGACGCAATAGCTGATGTTCGTACCGCTGACCCCGCTTCGCTGCCTGCATCGCGCCCAGGATCTATATGGATCCAGAATGGGCGTCGTCTCCGGAGACCGCCAGTTTACGTTCGCCGACCTGGGGCGCCGCGCGGAGAAGCTGGCCACCGGCCTGCGCAGCGCCGGCATCGCCGCGGGCGATCGCGTCGCGTATCTCAGCTTCAACAATCACCAGCTGCTGGAAGGCTACTTCGGCGTGATCCAGGCACGCGCCATCGTGATGCCCCTCAACGTGCGGCTCTCCGAATCCGAGCTGGCCGCGATTCTGGCCCATTCCGGCGCGAAGATGGTGATCTTCGAAGACGATTTCGCGGACACGGTCCGAGCCCTGCGCCGGCGCTGCCCGGAGGTCCAGCGCTGGGTTGCGGTCGGGGAGAAGAGACCCGAGGCCGATCTGACCTACGAGGAAATCCTCGATCAGGGATGCCCTGAGCGCGCCGACGTTTTCTCTTACGACGAGATGGCCGTCGCCGAGCTCTTCTATACCAGCGGGAGCACGGGCGCGCCCAAAGGAGTGACGCTCTCGCACCGCACGTTGTACCTGCACGCGCTGGGTGTTGCCGGTGAGTTTCGGGATCCGGAAACCATGGTCGACTTGCACACCATCCCGCTGTTTCACGCCAACGGCTGGGGTCATCCGCAGGCATCCACCATGCTGGGCATCAAGCAGGTCATGGTGCGCCGGTTTGAACCCAAACACGTATTTCAGCTGATCCAGGAGCACCGGGCGACGTACATGTGCCTGGTCCCGAGCATGATCAACGCTCTGATCCATTCACCGGATCGCGGCGGGTGGGATCTATCCAGCATGCGGGTGGTGAACATCGGCGGCGCCGCCAGCTCGCCGGAGCTTGTCGAACGCGTCGAGCGCACGTTTCCCGGCTGCTCATGCGTGACCGGCTATGGGCTGACCGAGACGTCTCCAATGATCACCGCGACCCAGCCTCTGGATGCGATCCACCTGAGCGAGAGTGAACGCCGCGAACACCTGGCTATGACCGGGCGGGCCGTCTTGGGGGCATCCGTTCGGGTGGTGGATTCGAACCTGAAAGATGTTCCGCGCGACCGCAAGAGTATCGGGGAAGTGATCGCGATGGGCGACCAGGTGATGGACGGCTACTTCGGCGATGCCGACGCCACGCGCGCCGTCATGAGCGGGCCGTGGCTGCACACCGGAGACATGGCCGTCTGGAATCAGGACGGCTACATCCAGATCGTGGACCGCAAGAAGCAGATCATTATCTCGGGTGGAGAAAACATTTCTTCTCTGGAAGTAGAGGCGGCGATTTCGGCCCATCCGGCTGTGCTCGAATGCGCCGTGGTCGCGGCGCCCGACCTCAAATGGGGCGAGGTTCCCGCGGCCATCGTCATCCTGAAAGATGGATCGACGCTCACGCGGGACGATTTGCTGGCGTTCCTGCAACTTCGCCTGGGAAGATTCAAACTGCCGCGCATCATCGAATTCTCAGCCGATCCTCTTCCCAAGACCGGCACCGGCAAGATCCGCAAGAATGAGCTGCGCGAGCGGTTCTGGATCGGCAAGGAAAAGCGAGTTCAGGGCTGATGGTTTTCGTGCGGCTCGCTGATGACGATGAACTCCTGACCCTGCGTCTGTGGGAAGCCGGCACGCTGGGCATCGCGGAAGGCGACGGATTCATCGACGCGTTCTTCGAAGACGCGGATACAGCTTCCAGGTTCGGCGTGCCGGAGGCCGTTACGAACGTGGATTGGGTCGCGCGGACCGAAGAGTCTTTTCCGCCGCTCTTGGTCGGCGAGAAGTTCTTCCTGGCCGCGCCATGGCGCACCGAGCCGACGCCGCCCGGCCGCCTGCGCCTGGTGATCAATCCGGGGGCGCAGTGCGGCACCGGCTATCATCGCTGCACCCAGCTTTGCCTGGAGGCGATGGAGCGCATCATCCGTCCGGGCGATTCCGTGCTGGATGTCGGCAGCGGGTCGGGCATCCTGTCCATCGCCGCGGAACTGCTGGGAGCCGGACGCGTGATCGCGTGCGACATCGACCCGGATGCCGCGCGGCCCGTTCCCTTCTTCGTTGGAAGCGTGGACGCCGTGCGATCGAATACCTTCGACGTGGTAGTCGCCAACATCAACGAGGACGTAGTCGGCTCGATGCGCGCTGACTTCGAACGTGTCGCACCGAAGCGGATTCTTTCCGGCTTTCAGGATGACGACAACGAATGGACCTGCGTGGTGATCTAGACCGGCTTCTCCGGCCACTTGTGCCGGGGATACCGCCGCGACAGTTCCTTGCGCACCTGCGGATACAGCCGCTCCCAGAATCCCGCCAGGTCGCTGGTCACCTGCACCGGGCGACGATTGGGCGCCAGCAGGTGCACCACCACCGGCGCGCTGCCGATCCTGGGCGTATCGCGCATCCCAAAGAAGTCCTGCAAGCGCGACTCGATCCAGGGCGGCTTGCCGGATTCGTAATGCACCTGGACTTCGCGCCCGCCCGGTAGCCGCAGCCGGTCCGGAGCCGCCTGGCTGAGGTGCGAGGGGCGAATCGCCGCCACAAGGTTGGCGGCTTCAATCTCCTTGAAAGTGGTGCGGCCCTGGCACAGTGCCGCCAGAGCCGATTCGGCATCGATCTGGATCCCCGCGAAGGCCGCCCGGGAACGCACTTGCTCGATTGCGTCCGCGTCCGCGAATCGGCCGACGCCGGCTTCGAGCGCCTTCTGCGCCAGCATCTGCGACGCTTCCTCGCTGCGCGGCGCGGGTGAACGCGACTCTTCGATGACCAGCTGGTCATACATCAGGGCGGTGACTTGTTCCACGCGTTCCGCGGTGCGATTCCACTCGAGCGAGATGCGCTCGGTGGTGCGTTCCAGCAGCCACTCGGGTTCGATGGGGGCAGCCAGCCGGACCAGAGGCAGACCATGTTCGCGCCGCTCCTCGATATCGACGGCGACCAGAAACTCCCAGTGGCAGTTCGGAAAACGAGCCGAGCCGCCGGAGGAAAGCAGAAGTTCGTCATCATTGGATCGGGCGCGGCGGCGGCGCGCAACACGGTCCGGAAATGCAGCCAGGATGCTTTGCAGAATCGCAGCGTCACTTGTATGTCGCGAATCGTGTCCCCCGATTCGCTGCCGCAGTTGACTAAAGACACGTTGCGTCTGCGGCTGCCAGTCGGATTCGGCCAGCGTCAAGAGATCTGGCGAGCCTCTCTCACCTGCGCTCAACACTGCCGCCACTGCGCAGCCCTTCTCGGGAACCCCGCGCCGCTGGGCTTCGAGCACCAGCTTCGCGAGCCGCGGAGGAAGCGGCAGATCCGCCATCTTGGGCGATACTCCCAGGCGATCGAGCAGCTCGTTGGCGGCGACAAACGCCGATTCCGGCGGCCGGTCCAGCCACTCCAAGTCGCCGATCCTCATCGCGCGGAGTTGCAGAACCAGTTGTGAAAGCTCGCGGCGCAGGATCTCGGGAACATCCGTCGGCGGGCGGCGATGAAAGTCTTCCGCCGAGTAGAGCCGGATGACGCGACCCGGCGCGGTTCGCCCGGCGCGGCCCGCCCGCTGCGTTGCCGACGCCTGGCTGATGCGGCGAACTTGGACCGACGGCAGCCCGGTCCACGGGGAGTCCGCTGCGACGCGCGCGAGCCCGCTATCGATCACCGCGGTGACGCCCTCGATGGTCACCGAGCTTTCGGCAACATTCGTAGACAGGATCACTTTCCGCCGGTCCGCCGGCCCCACGGCGCGGTCCTGTTCGGCGGGCGAAAGATCGCCGTGCAGCGGCAGGACCAGTAATTGAGCTTGCGCCGCCAGCCGTTCCACCGCGCGGGCCGCGCGGCGAATCTCGGCAGCGCCCGGCAGAAACACCAGAACATCGCCCGTCAGGCCGCTCTGCATCAGCCGCTCGAGGGCCGCGGCCACTTGCTCCTCAAGCGACGCCGGGGAATGCGGCGTGTACTCGATCGCCAGCTCATACAACTTTCCTTCCGAGCGCAAGACCGGACAGCCGCCCAGGTATGCCGCGACCGGCGCGGCATCGAGAGTCGCCGACATCACCACCAGTTGAAGATTCGGCCGCGTGGCCGTCTGAAGCCGGCGCAGCAGCGCCAGCGCAAGGTCGCTCTCCAGGTGCCGCTCGTGAAACTCGTCCAGGATCACCGTGCCGACGCCGGTCAGCTCGGGATCGGACAGCAGACGCCGCGTTAGAACGCCTTCGGTCAGAAACCGCAAACGCGTGCGCGGTCCGCTGACATCTTCGAAACGGACCTGGTAGCCGACGGTTTCGCCCACGCGCTCGCCTCTCTCGCTGGCCACACGGCGTGCCGCCATGCGCGCGGCCAGTCTGCGCGGCTCCAGAACCAGCACGTCGCCGCGTCCCCGCGCCAGCAGAGCCGGAGGAACGCGCGTGGTCTTCCCTGCCCCGGGCGGCGCTTCGATCACCAGATTCCCGGGCGCATCGATAATGCGCGGCAGCAGTTCGTCGATCGGAAGTTTCATTCCGCCTTCATCCATCCACGACTGCCCGGATGGTCTCCGGCGCGTTGCCTTCCAGGCGGTTGTTCACGAAGATATAGGCCGCGCGCCGTTCTTCCCGCATGCGCCGGATCACGGCCCGCAG